>NZ_FOBE01000045.1:0-19601 GCF_900109475.1 Butyrivibrio sp. ob235 | reverse complement strand
GATGAGTAGTCTTCCCAGAGACCTGAAATGATTGGAGAGATAACAGAGTATCTCATAAGAGCAATGTTTTGTTGTTTTTCCTGATCCATGGCGGATCCTCCTTTCGTTTTTTCTTAAGTATATGGAGGATCAGGAGAGAGTTCGTGCCAGGTTATGTGGTATTTAAGAAAAGGATATTTGGAGTACATTTAATCTGCATGAACTGACGCTTGAAGTATTGAAAACAGCTGCTTATAAGGCTTTCGCTATCAACAGAAATACGTTCGGAGATAAGCCGTTGTTTCCAGTGCTTCAGGTACATCCTGATGATGTATCTAAAGTTGCTCTCGTCAAAAGACAGAGCTGAGGAAAGAGTGATGCTTGAAGGCGTCTCTTTTTCATGAGCTGTGATTATCTGAAGGTGATCCTGGAATGATATCTGGGAATAAGGAACCATTGATGACAGAAGGAGAGCGTGAGTGCGTCCACACTGATCGCATTTCACACGGCAGATCCTGAACATTACTTTTCCATCCTCGGTTTTAACATATCTGTTGTAATAACCATGGACGGATAGGCAGCCTGACTGACCACAAGGGCATTTGAGCTGATGGAACTGGAGATTGTTTAGGACAGAGTTGTAGAAACCTGGTGTAATCGGATTGTTTTCTTCGACGTAAAGGGTTATCATTGTCTTGCATGTTTTCGTACACTTCTGTGTACGGAGTTGCTAAGGCAGGATACCAAACTTTGGTCGGGGAGGGATCCTGCCTTTTATTGTCAGTAACTTTCCCATGATAACACAAAAGGCATGGCATTAAATAATCTGGCGTATTATGCACCAGAATAAATAAGTCCACACCTTTAAATAAAGTGATTCAAAAACAGAATTTAGAACGCAGGGAAAGTAACAAACAACAGCTTGTAAAGAAAAAACAGGAAGATGGGATCAGAATAACTGTTGTCACCCTTAACCCAGAAGGATATCCGGAGGAAAGGATTAAAGATACCAAAGGCATTGTGCAGTTATTAAAGGACAACGGAGTAAACGTCAGAATACAGGATCACATGCATGAACACTATGCAATTATTGACAATGAGATTGTGTGGTATGGAAGTATGAATCTACTATCCAGAGCTAAGCCTGATGACAATCTGATTCGAGTTAAGAGTAAAGAAGCAGTGCTTGAACTATTGGAGCTTACTTTTGGATAATCAAAGGTACAGATATGTTTTAAAGATTGATATCGCTGCTGTAAATATTGTTTGTTATTCAATAAATATGAATATCCTTTATCATACGAAAGTGGGTCAGAAATTGGACCAAAAAAGAAGGTGAGCCCGCAAGGCTCCTTTCCATGCGGATTATGAGACGTCGCAAAAGTTCGATCCCGGTCGCCGGCAGTAAAGAGAGAAGCGTAGAGCTTCTCTTTTTTTCATATTTTAGCTGGGTAACCCTTTCAAAATGAGCTAAAAGTTGTTACTTTCTATTGACTAAGGATGAATTTTCAAGGTGCTCAATTGGCACCATGAACGAGAAACGTGAATCGAATATCAAGTATTTACTATATGTATAACCACAATAACAAGAATTTTGAAATATGGCATGTATGAGTGCTAAAATACTATTTGATTTCAAATTGGCATATGCGTGTACCAAATGATGAATATTGGATTATCGAAGATACTGAGTATGTGGTTTTGGGGGTAAGATTTGGAAATATATTTAATTAAGAATGATAGCCAACTTTGGGAGAAGACGATTGGCTTCGCAAGGGAGTGTTCGTGGAGAGCAGGAATGGCTCTTGCAGATAAGATGGAGAAAAATGATTTTCAGGATTGGGAAAGGGTAATTGTTGCGGTGGATAATGATAGCATTGCCGGTTATTGTACGATTGCTGAAAAGGATGAGTTGCCGGATGATTATAGCTATAGCCCTTTTATAGGTTTTATGTTTGTGGATGAGAAGTATCGTGGGAAGCGTATTTCTGAGCAGATGATTAACTGTGCCACTGATTATGCTAAAGGGTTAGGTTATAACAAAGTATTTATTATGAGTGGTGAACATGGGTTGTATGAGAAATACGGATTTGAGAAGCTCGGAGATTTTGAAACGATTTATGGTGAAACGGATCAGCTCTTTGAGAAGGTGCTCTAAAAAGAGCTTAAGCATTACGGGAGCGGGTTTTAATGGCAATTGAAAAGAGTGTTTTTAATCAGGGTAAGATGCAGATGTTCTTGCTGCAGGAATATGGCCTCCATTTGACTGAGAGTCAGCATCTTTCTATGGGGACGGCGAATTGTTATAAGGTTAGTTGTAAGGAAGGGAATTATTTTTTTAAAGAATATCAGAAAGAGTATACTTTACAAACTGTAGAAAGAGAAACAGAGCTTGTAGATTACTTGTATTCAAAAGGATTTCCGGTTGCAAGGTTTATAAAGACTATAAGTGGAAATAGTTGCACTTTATTTAAAGGACATGTGATTAGCCTGCAGGAATACCTGGAAGGGAAATCATACCTGAACGATTTGCCACATAATCTTCTGAAGGATAGTGCAAAATATCTGGGGATATTACATTCCATACTCAAGGATTATCCAATGGAATCAAGCCTTGACGAAAAATGGGCCGCGAGTATCTCAGTGGAAGCGGTAAATAAGAAATATGACAGGCTGCTTGAGGTTTTGGAAAGAGAGAATAAGGATCCTAATTACAGCAGGATTAAGGAAGATTTTTTATTCAAGAAAGAGCTTTTTAGTCATATTGAGGATATGAAAGGATACTTTAAGGGTATCACATATACTCCAAGTCATGGAGATTATACTTCATGTCAATTAATATGCGATGGAGATCATGTAAAGGCAGTAATAGACTTTACCTCAGCGGCAAAGCTGCCAGCAATATGGGAGATAATGAGGTCATATATACAGGCCGGAGCTTGCCGCAATGGAGAAGCCTTTGATACCACAGACTTTGCATTGTATGTGAAGGAATATATGAAGTATGCTCAGCTTACAAAAAGAGATTTGGAAGCTATGCCATATGTTTATCTGTTTCAACTATCACGTAGTGCTTATGGGTATGAGGAATATCTGATATCTAAAACAGAGAATAGAGAAGCTTTGCTGGATTTTGCTTTTTGGCGCACGGATATTTGCAGAGAAGTTTATAGGAAAGCAGATGCAATATCAGAGGCTTTATTACATTTAATTTAAAGGCGGATGCAATATCCGGTGCTTTTTACAGTTAATATAAAAGAGGGAGTATTGTTGGAGGAAGGGGAATTATATTCATGGCATCAAGCATTATACATTTGGCGGTCACAAATGAACTTACTAAAAGATGCGAATTCAAAGATGAGGGAAGACTTAAGTTTGGGGCGATTCTTCCGGATGCAGGAAATGGAAATGCAAGTCATTTAAAGAAGGCTACCTGGGGATATAATAAGAGGGTTTATGACTTTGAACGTTTCAGGTCTGAATATGGAGAGAAGATAAAGATAGATGATCTGTATGTGGGCTATTATCTGCATCTTGTTCAGGATATTTGTTACAGGCATTTTGTTTTTGATAAGTATAAGTGGAATCCGACGATTCCGGGAAATGTAGAGAAACTTCATAAGGATTATTCAATTATAAATTTCTATGTTGCTTCGCATTATGGGCTTAGTAATGACATTGAGGCACCTGCTGATTTTAACAGCGAGGAGATTACGAAGCTTTGTCCTTTTGATATAGCAAGACTCATGAAATCTATGGCTGAGTATTTTATTCCGGTGTCGGATGAGGATATTTTCTTTTTCACAAAAGAGATGGCGGATGAGTTTATATCAGAGGCGGTGGAGCTGTGCCTTAAGGAGCTGAAGGCTCTGGAAAATGGAGAGGCCTTAATTGATAGCTACGATAATGCATGGGATAACATGCCATATTCACTACTGGAAACTACCCTGAATACAAGAGATTTAGGTGAATACAGGATTGATGGGACAGAGCGATATACCTGTTATGGCAGAATTATTCGAAGTGATGCTGCGATTACTCCGTCTGAAAAGGATATCGCATTTTTGAAAAGTTCCAATATTACCACAATTATCGACTTGAGATCTGCACAGGAAAAAGAGAGAAAGCCTCATGGACTTTCGAACTTGGAAGGCTTTGATTACCATGACATTCCGATAGAAGAAGGCAGCGGAATTCCTGAGAGCGTAGAAGCTGTTCCGGAGAGTTATTACCGGATAGCACGTGCTGCAAATATAAGGGAAGTTTTCAGAACAATAGCTGATGCGGAATCTGCGGTGATGTTTAATTGCACAGCGGGTAAAGACAGGTCAGGAGTAATAGCTGCACTTATATTGTGGCTTTGCGGTGTCAGGAAAAGCGATATTGTTTATGACTACATGCGGACAAAAGAAAATAATCAGAAGCGCTTTGAGCTGATACATCAAAACTTCCCGGATTTGGACATGGATATCGTCATTCCGAATGAAAATAACATGATCAGGTTTATGGAAATGATAGAAGATAATCATGGAACGGTTCAGGAATACTTCACGTCAATAGGGATTACACCTGATATTCAGCGAATGATAGTAGAAAAAGCATCTTAGGTTGGAGGCTGATAAAATGGTTATTCATCCAATTGAGCCGGTTTTTAATAGTGAATCAAGAGTACTGATTCTTGGAAGCTTTCCATCTGTGAAATCAAGAGAAGCTATGTTTTTCTATGGGCATCCGCAAAACAGATTCTGGAAGGTTATAGCCGCGTTATATGGTGAACAGGTTCCGGGTACTGTAGAGGAAAAGAGAGCACTTTTACTAAGGAATCATATAGCAGTTTGGGATGTTATAGCACAGTGCGATATTGAAGGATCAGCGGATTCGACGATAAAGAATGTTGTGGCAAATGATTTGTCTGTGATTCTTGATAAAGCTGATATTAAAGCGATTTTTGTTAATGGGAAGACGGCTGAAAAATATTATAAGAAGTATATCGAAGGAAAAATAAACAGAAAGGCAATTTGCCTTCCTTCAACGAGTCCGGCGAATGCAGCATGGAGTATAGAGCGGCTGTTGGAGGAATGGCGTGTGATTTTGGAATATTGAGGGGACTAACATCATACAGTAATACTTGAAAAAGGAGAGGGAAGTATGGAAAAGAGGATGACATCCGGGGAGATTGCCAAACAGGCTGGGGTGTCGCAGAAGGCGCTTCGTATATATGATGAGAAGGGACTTCTTAAGCCTGTTGGGTATTCTGAGGGGAATTACAAGCTCTATGATAAAAATTCTTTAATAATTCTGGAAAAGATTGTTGCACTAAAGCACATCGGTTTTAGCCTAGAGGAGATAAAGAGCAACCTTGAAAATGATAATCTGAGTTCGATAAGAGATATCCTGGAAAATCAGCTCGAGATGATGAACAAGAAAATATATGAGCTGCAGAAATCGGCTAAATGCATTGAGGCGTCCCTCGCAAGACTTGATGAGAATCCTGACTGGGACGATATCGCGGATATCATCAAGAAGATGGAAATGAGTCAGGGTGCTGATGAGCGAAGATGGTATGCTGCAAATCATGCTGCGGACGGAATTGAGTGGTATGAGAAGATATTCGACTCGCTGGATTTTACAGAAGAGGATACCGTCCTGGATCTTGGCTGCAGCTACGGGCTTTTGTGGAGAAAGAACTGGGAGCGTATTCCGGCAAAACTGTTAGTGGATGGATATGACATTCACGGAAACTGGGCTGACGATTTTTATGAATATCTTCATGAAAATCGCGGCACTTTACCGGGAGAAGCTGATATACAGGTGATTTTCAGTAACCTGGAAAAGGAAGAGACCTGGGAGAAAATTGGGGAGAAAAAGTATTCAAAGATTGTTGCGCATTATCTCCTTTCTTATCTCAATGATAAAGAAGCTTTCATCCAAAATGTGGCAAAGGTCCTTGCTCCCGGCGGTATGTTTTCCGTGAACTTCTACAGCGAGGACAATAAGGAATATGATTTCTGGGAAAAGACAATTGCGGATATCGGACTGGACATATCTTTTGCCATAAAAAGGAGAGCTGAGCGAAGAGATTTGGCGGCGGATTTTGTAAACCTCCTGTCTGAAAACTTTGATAAGGTTGAAATCGTGTTGCTTCCATGCCCGCTTTCATTTGACAGTGCAGAGGATCTGTTTGAGAGACTCCTTAGAAAGTACCCTGACAGTAGGAAATATCTTGAAGATAAGAAAGAAATAATATTAAAGTATTTTGATGAAAAGCTATTGCGGGGCGCTTCTGTCACAGTGGATATGGAAGGTACATTCTATCATTGCTATGGTGTATAATTTTATATAATGATCGTACTTAGTATGATTATGTTTATAATATTGCAGTTTACTCCCGGAGGCGGAGATGACACAGACGAGACAACTCAGACCGAAGAGACTGTAGATTACGATTTTTAATAGAAAGTGAGCACATGAAAAACAAGAAACTTGCAGTGTTTTTTCCGGGGATAGGATATCACAACGATAAGCCGCTTTTGTATTATGCAAGGAAACTGGCGGTTGAAGCGGGATACGAAGATTATATAAATATAGACTATACCAGTAAGCCGAAGAAGATTCGCGGTGATAAGGAAAAGATGAAGGAGTCGTTCGAGACACTTTATCGGGAAGCATATGAAGCTCTTCGGGATATCCGCTTCGATGATTATGATGATATTCTCTTTGTTTCAAAGAGTATAGGAACAGCTATCGCAGTTTCATATTGCGAGAAGAACGCTGTTAAAAATGTAAGGCATATTCTGTATACACCTTTGGAAGAGACTTTTAACGTGATAAAGGAACCGGAAAAACTGAATGCAATAGCATTTATTGGCTCGGCAGATCCGTGGAGTGATCCGCTTAAGGTAGTGGATATGGCAGAGGGTTATGGTATTCCCATTCATCTATATGAAGGCGCAAATCATTCGCTCGAGACAGATGATACGTTAAACAATATTCGAATTCTGGAGGATGTCATGGAGAAGAGTAAATCCCGGATTAATTCATGACAATTTCAAGCGACATTCTGTGCACATCAGACATAAGCAAAATGTCAGAAAAAATAAGCAATAATCGAATAGAAAGGAAGGGTTAAACCTTTTATATTTTAAGTGTGTCAGGCATGTGGGCAGGCACACTTATTTCTTTTCAGAAGGAGGAGATAGCATGAAAAATACCTGGACTTTAGTGGAACACAGAGCGGTAAAGGTTACTGATAAATATTATGATGAGGCACTTCATATCGATGTGAAGAATATGCTCACACTTGATGCAGACAGACTTCTTGCGGGCTTTAGGGAAACTGCGGCGATAATTGCAGGGATGGACGATGAAGCTAAGAAGGAATTTATGAAGGGTAAAGAGCGCTATGGCGGCAGCTGGGAAAATTCTCTTATTGGCGGCCATACCCTTGGACACTATATTACAGCTCTCGCTCAGGCAGTGGGGAACCCCGGACTTTCGGAAGCGGAAAAAAAGGACGTGGATGCAAGGCTTGACTACATCCTTGATGCTTTGATGGAATGTCAGAAGCTTACAGAAGGAAGTCAGTATGAGGGATATATTTTCGGATCCGATTTTCCTACAAAAGAGTTCTCGGATAATGTACTCCTGCAGTTCGATAACGTTGAAAAAGGGCTAAGCGACCTGTTCACACAGGCCTGGGTTCCGTGGTATACGATGCACAAGATTCTGACGGGATTGAACGCTGCCTTCATCATAGCAAGGAAGGAGACGGCGCTGAAGCTTGCGAACAATCTGGGACTCTGGATTGCAAAAAGAACCGAGGGGTGGTCGGAAGAGACCAATAAAACAGTTCTTAGTATTGAATACGGCGGAATGAATGACTGCCTCTATGGGCTTTTCGTTATAAACAGGGAGCTTAAAGAGAAGGGAAGTGCTCTCGCCATCGAAGATCTGAAGAGAATATTTGATGCGGCGCACAGATTTGATGAGACAGAGCTGTTTGAGAAGATACTTTCGGGAAAAGAGAATGTTCTTGATAATACTCACGCCAACACGACGATTCCCAAGTTTATAGGGGCGCTTGCGAGATACGAAGCGGATACTTCGCAGGCGAAGTATCTTGAATATGCCGAGAGCTTCTTTGATATGGTGGTTAGTAAGCATACTTATGTTACAGGCGGAAACAGTGAGAACGAGCACTTCGGAAAAGATTATGTCCTTGATGCAGAGAGAACCCATGTAAATAATGAGACCTGCAATACCTATAACATGCTGAAGTTTGCAAGACGACTTTTTGCGGTTACAGGTAAGAAGAAGTATCTAGATTATTCTGAGAGAACACTTATAAATGCAATAATGGCATCGCAGAATCACGAGACCGGATTTACAACATATTTCCAGCCGATGGCGACAGGTTATCACAAGGTGTTTAATACCCTTGACGGTAACTTCTGGTGCTGCACCGGAACCGGATATGAGAACTTCACGAAGCTTCAGAGAGGAATTTACTATAGGGCAGAAGGTAAGATGCTTGTGTCAATTTATCTCGCATCAGAGCTTACAACTGATGATTATAAGCTCATTCAGGAGTGCGACCTCACCAAATCGGAGCAGGTGAAAATTATAATTACGCCTAACCAGGGTAAAAACATTGAAGATGATTTATGGCTTAGAATCCCGGAGTGGGTAGCAGATATGCCGAGGATTACTCTTAATGGAAAAGATGTCGATGCAGGCGTTCATCAGGAAGAGAAGGATTTCATTGTGATCTCAAAGGAAATTCTATCATCAGGAGGAGAACTCGTGCTGGAGCTTCCTATGGGACTTCATTATGAAAATCTCCCCGACGGAAAGACCACCTATGCATTTTTATACGGACCATATCTTCTCTCAGCAAGACTTGGGACAGCGAAGATGAAAACAAAGTCTCACGGAGTGCAGGTATCGGTTCCTGCAGAGAGAGCTGTGGAATCGGATGAGATAAAGCTCACGGATGCGGGGTCCGTGGATGATTTCCTTTCAAATATTGAGAGATATCTGGTGAAAAGGCAGGATGAGATGGAGTTCGACCTTAAAGGAACAGACCATAACCTTGTATTTACAACGCATTATAATCAGTACAGGGAGTGCTATGGAATATATTGGAAGATAGGACAGTAAGTAATTACAGAATAGTACAGTAAGCAGAGAAAAGGACTTTCAGTAAAAACTGAGAGTCCTTTTTTGGCGTTTGCGACATAATAAACTTCGTTTACGAGAGATTCATTTAATATGGAATTTTACTCATATAATGATAAATAACATTGAAAGGAGATGCGCAGTAATGAAAAAGATAATCAGCATTACGGGATTGGAATTTATCAAGTTAGTAAAAAAGAAAGAATTCCTGTGGGGACTCATAATGGTTCTTGTGATGGGAAGCGGAATGGTATACGGAGCATTCAAATTTCCGGACAGTTTCAAGACTTCAAATGTAATCGCTTTTTATGGGAATTTTGCAAGTATATTACTTATGCTACTGGCTGCGAAGAGTCTTGGAGAAGAGTTTGACCTAAGAACAGAAACATTTGTCTTCACTTCCAGAAGCAGTAGATTACAGATTATTCTCGGAAAAATATTCAGTATAGTTCTGATAAATATGATAATCGGGCTGTGCGGAGGAATCCTGTATGACGTGGCAATGGTTATTTGTAAGAAACCGTGGACAATAGCTTCGCTGTTAACGACGCTTGGTCAGGAAATACTTGTGTATATGCTGTATGGATTTGCTATCGGTGCTATTGCAATTATGATCACCTGCCTGGTTCCAAACACAATTACACCGTTTATATATTGCATAGTGCTGTTTTGGGTGATGCCGGGAATTCTTCAGATGATTTCACAGAAGATAAGCATACTTGCAGGAGTGATGAATTATCTGATCTTTTGTATTGCGGATCAGTTCCTGATGTATCAGGAATGGACTGTTACAAATATATGCGTGTTCATAATAACAGGAGTTTTATTTACAGCATTTGCAGTAGGAATTATTGAGAAAAAGGATTTATAAGGAGGAGGAGTTTTGGCGAATTCACATTTGTCCAAAGTGCCTTACATAGAGCAGATGCAGGCGGCAGAGTGCGGATTGTGCTGTCTTGCAATGATACTTCAGTATTATAAAAGCCAGGAATCACTGGCGGATATACGAGAAGACATAGATGTAGGACGTGATGGATTAAAACTGTCTCAGATGTATATGTATGCCCAAAACAGAAAATTTTATTCCAAAGTTTTTTCATGTGGAATGAGCGGCCTTAGAAAATTGCCGCTGCCTGCTATTATTTTCTGGAATAATCAGCATTACGTGGTGCTTGAAAAAATCGGTGACAACAAGATTACGATAGTGGATCCGGCAACAGGAAGGCTTTCGCTAAGTTATGAAGATTTTGCCGAAGATTATTCAAACGTTGCAATGGTGATGGTTCCTACAGACGAATTTGTTCCAAAGAAAAGAAAAAATTACAGATGGAATAGTGTTCTGAAGGAAACTGTGCTTAAGAAAAAGTTGTTCTATATCACAGCACTGATATCACTAATTTCTTATGGGCTGCAATTACTGCTTTCGGTAATAGTGCAGAAGATATTTGACAGCAGAGTCGGTGATGTGCAGGTGAACAGTCTCGAAGGTTATCTGGCACTGGTAATCGGAGTGGGTTCTGTATTTGCGATTACTACATTTATTCGAAAACAGAGCCAGATAAGATTGCAGATAGAAATTGATAAGCACTTGACGGAGAAAACCTTTAGAAAAATGCTTAGTCTTCCTTATCAGTTTTTTGAAAGAAGAACAAACGGAGATCTGCTTTTCAGATTGAACTGCCTTCCGGTAATAAGAGAACTGCTTTCAGATAATGTAATGAATGGCATAATCCAATGCGGCTTTATTGTTGTCATTCTTACTTACATGACTATGCATTCCATGTACCTTACCATTACAGCGATGTTTGTATTTTTTCTGAATGGTTTGTTCATCCTATTCATGCGAAAAAAGATCATTGAGGCAAACCAGGTACAGATTGTTGAGAATACAAAGCTCCAGTCACTTCAGACTGAGACGGTGCAGTCGATTTTCAATATTAAGACCGCCGGAATTGAGCAGCAGTTTTTCTCAAATTGGCTAAGCAAGTATTGCAAAGGTATGAAGGCATTTCAGGTAAAGAATAAGATATTCAATATCTATTCGACTGTGCTTACACTGTTTCAGCTGGTTGGCCCGTTCCTGGTTTTGTGGGTAGGACTTACACTGACTGATACAGGAAAGATGACTTTAGGACAGACAGTGGCATGCTATTCTCTTTCAATGACTTTCTTTGGCTCCGCAGTAGCTTTGTTCCATATGTGGAATGACTTTATCATTGCCAACTCATACCTGGACAGAGTAAACGATATTCTTCATGCGGAAGAAGAAAAGGACATCCGGACAGGAACATCGATAAGCGAAGTGAACACGATAGAATTGAAAAACGTTTCAATGACATATTCACAGAGTACCGCCCCTGTTTTGAAGAATATTAATTTGAAAATCGGACAGGGTGAAAAGGTAGCGATTGTAGGAAAATCCGGATCGGGAAAGAGTAGTCTCATTAAACTTATGCTTGGTTTATATAATCCAAGCGAGGGGGAAATACTGGTAAATGATCTCAATCTCAGAGAAATTAAAAAGGTTGAGTACAGAAAAAGCATCAGCATAGTTCCTCAGGATATATATCTGTTTAATAAGTCCATACTTGAGAACATAAGAATGAATAATGAAGATATTTCTTTGGACGAGGTGACTGAGGCAGCAAAAATTGCACAGGTTCATGATGAGATTGATGCAATGCCCATGAAATACTACACGGTGGTTTCAAATATGGGTATGAATCTTTCCGGAGGCCAGAGACAGAGAATTGCGCTTGCCAGGGCCATTGTATCAAGAAATAAGTTCATGATCCTTGATGAAGCAACCAGCTCGCTGGATAACATAAATGAAAAGAGAATTTCCGATTATTTTGCTAAAAACGGATGTACTCAGGTTGTAGTTGCACACCGCCTTTCAACTATTAAAGACGCAGACAGAATTATTGTCCTTGATAAAGGAGAGATTGCCGAAGAGGGAACACATGAAACGTTGTTAAAGAAAAATGGCATTTATACAGAGCTGTATTACAGCAAGAACAAGAGGGATAAGAAATATGCGTAAAGAAATGACAATTGATCTTGAAAAGATAGACGGGGTTCGTGAGATGTCATATGAGGAAGTCGACAAGATTGCCGCTACAGGATATTATACATCCAAGCAAATCTGGGACACGGAATATGACGTTAAGCTTAGGGAAACGAAAAATATATTGAAGATGTTGCATTTGAATTTTTAGAGAAGGTTTTTGTTATATATGGGGCAAAAAATGGGGACAATATGCAATAACAAAGAGGAATCGCTGATATCCGTTCTCGGTAATGAAGGGGTATTTGATGAGTTCTGCAATCCGTTTTTATTTGAATTGGAAGAAGCACTGGATAAAATCGAATACCTGACAGAAACGCCGATTATCGATGATATCAGGAAAGATATTCTGTGCTATGCAAAGGTTAATCTGTTGGAACTGTCAGCCAGAATAATGATACATGAGCTAAATCTGGGGGAACGGGGATATGATGCTTTTTGCAAGCGGATAGAGAAGGATCCGCAGGAGATATATCTGAAATATCCTGTTCTGTATATCAGGCTGAAGAAGGTGCTTTGCGGAATAAAAAAGAATGTTATAGAGATTTATACTGCGCTTAGAGATTGCCGGGATGAAATCGCATATACATTTGATATCGATGTATCAACTTTAGCCGGGATAAGTTTTGGAGGCGGGGATACTCATAACGGAGGAAGAACGGTAGCGGTTCTTACTTTTGAAGGCGGGTGCAGACTTGTGTATAAGCCAAGGAACATGTATCCGGAGAAAGCTTTCTCAAGATGCTGCGAACTGCTTAATAACTGGTTGAGGGATTATGAACTCATAAATCCGGGTCTTGTGGTTAGGGAGAACTATGGTTTTCAGGAATTTATGAAAGCTCATGAATGCAAGACAGAAGGTGAAGTTCATGGTTATTACCACAGAATAGGGAGAGTGATGGGACTCTTCTATATTCTGGATACTACGGATATTCATGCCGAAAATATTATACCTTACGGGGAATATCCGATTTTTATAGATTTGGAATCATTGATTCTTGCTCCGAGGAAAAGAGAGGGAGAACAAAAGGGAAGCCTTGCTTATAACGTAAATAAGAAATTTGAGCATTCGGTATTTACTTCCAATCTGTTGCCCTGTGTCTTTAAGGGGAGCACTATCGATTTCGATATCAGCGGACTGGGAGCTTATGCGGGACAGAAATCCGGAAAACTAAAATGTCTTAAGCTGATAGATGCCGGAACAGATAATATCCATTACGACGAAGTATATTACGAGACTGAGGATATGGAGAATGCTGTCAGGCTGAATGGGAAAAATGTCGATTATTCAGAGTATCTTGCAGATATCGAAGAAGGTTATGAAGAAGCGTATGAAGCGCTAATGGCTAATAAAGATTATCTGATAAAGATTCTTCCCGAACTTTTCAGGGATGGAGATTACAGACAGATTCTGAAGGGGACTTTTGTTTATGCAAGATTCATGAAAGCCGCCATTCATCCTAAGTATTGTGTATCAAGAGATAAGACCAGAGGACTTCTGGAACTTATAAGTCCGACAAAAACATATTTGGCAGAATCTGAGATCGATCAGATGATCAACAACGATGTGCCGTACTTCTATACCAAATATGATGACAGAAGCTTATATGCCGAAAAAGGTGTTGTCGAGAATGATTTTTTTGATCAGAGCATAGTAGATAAAATAACTGCAAATTTGAAGAGTCTATGTGATGACGATAAAAAGAGACAGCTGGATTTCATACATAATGCGGTGAAAATCAAGACCGGTGACGTAATGAAAAACAGCAGTGTTTCCCCTGATAAAATTGTTAGAGATGAGAAGGCTGACCTGCTTAGTGAGATTGTCTTAGCAATAAAACGAAATGCACTATGGGATGAGAATGAAAAAGTTTGTTCCTTTGTAGATGTGAATATGGGAGAACAGCCCTATGTCGAGGGTATGAACTACACACTATATGACGGGACAGGACTGATTCTATTTCTCTTTGCATATGCATTGCATACACAAAAAATAGAGGACATAAAGTTTGCCAAGGCTGCACTGGCCGGAATGGAAGAGCTGGCTCCGCTTGAAAAAGTAGCAGTGTCTTCATCTGTCTTTGGCGGTTTTTTCGGATATATATACCTGTACTACAATCTGTACCGACTCACACAGGATAAAAGGTATTACGAAAGCTATAAGAGGGCAATTGAAAGAGTCTATAACTACAATGTTGAAGCTGAAACCGGCTTTGATGTCATATCAGGAGTCACAGGGGCGATAATCGTACTGACAAATATATATAAGTACGAAGAAGATGAGAGGCTGAAAATACTGATTGATAAATACACATCGTTTTTGATAGGTAAAGTCAGTGATCAAAAGGGATTATGGACCGGATTTTCTCATGGTTATGCGGGTTTCCAATATGCTTTTATAAAAGCATTTGAGGTAACAAAAAACATGAAGTACATGAAGTATGCTGAGCGAATGGAGCAGAAAGAGGACAGCTTCTTTGTCGATAGCGAAAATAATTGGCTTGATCTTAGAGACGATGAAAAGAATTGTTGCACCTTTTGGTGTCATGGCGCACCGGGAATTCTTTTGGGAAGAAGCTATTTCATGGAAAAGACTCTGTTTATAAACAGACACGGTAAATCATTGGATAATATTATCCGTCACCTAAATTTAAATGATCGCAGTATTTTTAATGACAGTTTGTGTCATGGAAGAGTGGGAAATCTGGATGCGCTGTACACAATTGCCATGAATACTGAAAATGAAGAACTGCTTAAGAAGGTGAAGGAAAGCTTTAGAGAAGAGGAAGAAAAAATAAAACAATATGGAATCGTTTATGGAGTTCCACAGATAAAGGGATTGTTGTCCTTTATGCTGGGATTATCCGGAATCGGATATGGCCTTCTCAGACAGAGGATGAGTGGTTTGCCTTCGGTATTATCGTTGGAAGTTGTCTAAGTAAGCAAAGAATATGAATGCGAGGGAATGTAGGAAAATGACACATAAAAGACATGTTCCTTATGTGGAGCAAATGCAGCAGACAGAGTGTGGTTTGTGCTGTGCGACAATGATCCTGAATTATTATAAAAGCCAGGATAGCTTATCCAGAATAAGAGAAAAGCTTGAGGCCGGACGTGACGGAATGAAATTGTCGGTAATTGCTTCATATTTGAAAAAGCGGGGAATGGAAACGAAGATTTACAAGGCGGATTACAGCGCTTTGGATAAGATACCTCTACCGGCAATAATCTTCTGGGATAATGAACATTTTGTTGTTCTTGAAAAAATCAAAGATAAAGTTGCGCATATAGTTGATCCTGCTTTCGGCAGAAGAAAAGTTGACCGTGACACTATGGAAAAGAGCTATTCCGGAGTTGTTATGGTAGCAAGGCCTACCGAGAATTTTAAACCGGTAAAAGACAAGGTTGATACCTGGAGCATAGTTACTGAAAGACTAAAGAAAAATAAACTACTGTTGCTTAAGGTATTCATAATGTCAATTATTGTTTATTCTCTTCAGATGAGTGTACCGATAATGATCCAGAAAATCATAGACTCTGAAGGAATAAACAATTACGGTGTCATAGTCATGGCGCTGGCTTGCATTCTTGGAGTGGTCAATTATCTGCGCGGAAGAAAACTGATTGTTTTGCAAATTGATTCGGATTTTCATCTTTCAAAATCTGTCTTTTCAAAAATACTTCGTCTTCCGTACAAGTATTTTGAAGGGAGAGCACCGGGAGATATTCTGTTTAGAATGGGTAGTGTGAGAAATATTCGCGATCTTCTGTCGGAACAGTTTATACAGACAGTGATGCAGGCAGGTGCGCTGATATTCATATTTGGATATATGCTGATGAAATCAGTGACAATATCCATTGTGGCGATGCTGATTTTTGTCGCTTCGGGTGTATTTATCATGGCTATGAAAACTCTGATAACAGAGGTAAACCAGGATGAAATGATGAAGAACACCATCCTTCAGACTGTACAGGTAGAAACGATTTATTCCATGTTTACGATTAAAACAGCCGGAATGGAGAATGAAACCTGGAATAACTGGAAAAATGCATATGACAAGTGCCTTTCGGCATTTAAAAGAAAGAGCGCAGTTTTAAATTTATACACATCGGTTCTGATGTTTGTCCAGAACATTGCACCTTTGTTTTTATTAGGACTCGGTATATTCTCAGCGATGAAGGGGAATATGACTCTTGGTGAAAGCATGGCTATTTATTCACTTGCGGGGAGCTTTTTTTCAACGGGAATAGCACTGTATAATTTCTGGAACGACTTTGTTGTCGCCGGTGCTTATATGGAAAGATTGCATGATATTATTGATGCCGATGATGAAAGAAATCCCGAAAAACCCATTACCGTTAAAGTGTCCGGAGACCTAGACATTAATCATGTATCTTTTGCTTATACGCAGCATTCCGACAATGTGCTTAGTGATATTGACTTGCATATCAAAAAGGGCGAGAAGGTGGCTATTGTCGGGGCATCGGGATCCGGAAAGAGTACTCTTGCGAAAATCATTCTGGGATTATATGAACCTCAGGAGGGCGATGTTCGCTACGACGGAGTAAGCATAAGGGATATAAACAAGAACGATCTCAGAAAACAGATAGGCGTCGTTCCTCAGGATATGGTGCTGTTCAATCAGAGCATATATGAGAATATTAGGATGAGTCAGGAAAACCTGGGTATTGATGAGGTCAAGGAGGCAGCAGAGGTTGCCCAGATTCGCGGCGAGATAGAACAGATGCCGATGAAGTATTATACAATGGTTTCTGATATGGGTATGAATCTGTCCGGTGGACAGAGGCAGAGAATTGCGCTTGCAAGGGCTATCGTTCATCAGAATAATCTGATAGTATTGGATGAAGCTACCAGTGCCCTTGATTATGAAAATGAACGGAAGATAAGCGATTATCTCGGAGAAAAAGATTGTACCAGAATAGTAATCGCGCACAGGCTGTCAACCATAATAGACGCGGATAAGATTGTTGTGCTTGATCACGGTAGAATCAGGGAGATCGGTAATCATAAGGAACTTATGGAGCAGGGAGGTCTTTACTCCGCACTGTATCAGGCTAATAAGAAAAGTGCATAGGAAAAAAGAAGATGATTAAAAGAACTTCAAAAGCAATAGTAAGAGCAATGAACGGAGTCTACCCAAGATCCGAAGAAGATTGCATAAAAATAGAATATGTAATTGAATCTGCATTATCTCGTTTTGTCACGATTTTTTGCGTGTTTCTGCTTTGTGCTCTTATCGGTAATCTTGAAGAATCAATTATATGTTGCATAGCATTTATCGTGCTAAGATCATTTGCGGGCGGGTTTCATATGAAAACAGCTGTTGGGTGTATATGTATTTCAGCTGCTGTGTTAATTTCAGGCGGTTTCATGGTGCATTATCTGCATATTTCCCAGCATGTATATTTTGTATTGTTTGCCATGGATTTACTTCTTAATTATTTATATGCTCCGCAGCATAGTGATAATGTACCGATCACAAATAAGTATAAGGATATCAGTAAATGGGAAAGTATACTGGTGGTTTGTATTGCCGGTATGCTGATGCTTGTCGTTCCGGATCCTCTTGGTAAAAGTGCCGTTATGGGGGTGAGTCTGGAGACAATGACAATATTGCCTTTTTTCACAAAACATAAATAACTCCAAAACAAAAGAAGCGTGCCATCATTATCGGCATGCTTCTTTTGTTTATATGATCTGAAGCTGTTGGGTGAACAGATCATCATTCATGGATGTCTCGGCAAAGATATTATCATGTTTGCTAAGAATTTTTGAAACATTATACAGGCCAAGTCCATGACCGCTTCCTTTTGAAGTTGTATTCATCTGAGCCATCTGTGATATGGATATGCCGTGATTGACATATGAGTTGGAGATAATAAATACAACAGCGGAATTTACTTTTCCCAGGTGAAAATTGACAACGGGATGGGGCGTTTCAATAGCTGCTTCGATTGCATTGTCCAAATATATACCGAGTATCCTGGAAAGATCTATTGTGTCTATATTAAGTGAATCCATCTCGTCAGCGATATCAACGGTCACAGTAATGTTTTTGTTAATCGCCTGAAGCAGCTTTGTGTAAAGAATACTTTTTAGTTCAAGATTATTCACACGGGACAGATTGGCAAGAGAGGCATTATTTTGCGTGAATTCATCCTTTAGTGGCATTATGTCCCTGAAAAAGTATTCATCCATCTCTGAGTATCTTTTTTCTTTAAGGAATATAGACAGGGTGGACAGGATGTTGATGTAATCATGCTTAAACGAACGAAGATTATTATATGTTGCCTCAAGATTGTCCGTATATTCGCGCATGGTATTTAGATTTTCTATTTTTCGTTGACTTTCATAATTTTTTTTGGTAGTCACAAGTATAATTGCAGCAGATACTGTAGTCAGCAAAAAGTACATGATAAACAGTATGATTAAAAAAGAATATTGAAGCGTTGACAGGGAACTGCCTCCAAATATTGTTATTATCGCATAAATGAACAGAGCGCTGAATACAATTGAAAATGCGATAAAAGTAAAAATTCTCTTGTCAATATTATCAAAGACAAGAACAAGATATCTTTGATATAAGTATTTAACAGCAAATATTATACTTAGAGAAGTGATTAGCGAAAAAAACAGATAAAGTGACATTTCCAAGAGGTTCAAGTTCGCGAAAAGTGTAATTTGGTGCCCAACCATATATGAGAGAAGCGGGGAAATGATCAGAATTGTTATGCTCGCAACTATATATGTAATGAATAATAAAAGAATGGATTGTTTTTTCCTGGTTATACGAACCAGAAAATAAGAACCTACACAAAAATAGATAAGCGCGATGAGAGGTGATTTCGTGTAATCGGCTATTACAGAAAATATAGCTGTTAAGCAAAAGAAAAGGAAATAGTTTTTAGCTGTTATTTTACGAGAATAAAACACATATATACCAAAGAAAATCAATATGATACATGGAATTGAATTTATGATCGAAGATGTCAGCATATATACCCCTTAAATGATTGTTAAATTATAAGCTATTATAAAATACCTAAAATACCAAAACAAGATAATAGTACGACGGCGTAAATTTACTGTAGGATTTGAAAGGGTGGATATCCCCTGTGATTAGTTCAGATGTTCAAACCTTACTCATTATATCGCTTGGTAAGATGACAGTTCAAGGCTGTCATTTTTAATCCTTGGTCTGCTTGTTGACTACTTTATCTGTCAGGAAATATCAGTCAACCCTGCGCAGAGCGCACCGCGTAGCGGCTTTGGGGTTGACAGACATTTCCTGACAGATAGTCTGTAGTCAAGCAGATCAAGGATAATTGTGCGCTCCAGCGCACTTTATTCAAGGGC
>NZ_FOBE01000042.1:0-30797 GCF_900109475.1 Butyrivibrio sp. ob235 | reverse complement strand
GTGGGCCGTTACCCCGCCAACTGGCTAATCTGACGCGGGCCCATCTCGTACCACCGGAGTTTTTCACACTGTATCATGCGATACCGTGCGCTTATGCGGTATTAACAGTCGTTTCCAACTGTTATCCCCCAGTACGAGGCAGGTTGCCCACGCGTTACTCACCCGTCCGCCACTAAGATTTAACAAGCTTTGACCGAAGTCTCTGCAGCGTCAAATCTCCGTTCGACTTGCATGTGTTAGGCACGCCGCCAGCGTTCATCCTGAGCCAGGATCGAACTCTCACGTTTAAATCTATTACTTGAACCCTTTTGGGTCTCAGCAATCAAGTTCTCTCTGGCCAGAACATTGCTTGGCTTTGTTCTGTCCGTTTTTTACCTAAGTTAGGTTGTTTTGTTCTCTGAATATTCTTTTTGGAATTTTCAGGGTTGCATTACTATTTTATTGTCAAAGTCCATCTCATCGATGTTGCTGATGAGGAACGCAGAAGGAGGGATTTGAACCCTCGCGCCGCTGTTAACGACCTGCACCCTTTCCAGGGGTGTCTCTTCAACCTCTTGAGTACTTCTGCAAAAGTGTTGACTTATATGTTCACTCTTCAATTTTGAACGGAGCGAGAGGGATTCGAACCCTCGTGGCGTTGCCGCCAAACGGTTTTCAAGACCGCCTCGTTATGACCGCTTCGATATCGCTCCATTTATTATTTATCTCGCTGTTTACAAGCCTTATCGCAACAGCGCGAAATTTATTATATCCATATGGGTAGGGGTTGTCAATACGAATTTGATTATTTTTTTATAAATTTTGATCTTTTTTCAAAAACCCAGAAAGCATGCGGCTTTGAGCACTCTCGGCACAGTGTTTTCAGCTCTGATTTTTCATTTCTATTATGGATTCTGCGAGAGCAATGTCTCCGGGAGTTGTAATTTTGATATTATCATACGACCCTTCAACAAGTTTGACCTTCCGGTTTCCAAGGGCCTCCATAACCATAGCATCATCGGTGATATTTATTCCCTTTTGAATGAGTTCCTCTTCGCGCCTTGCAAGTTCCTCATATAGTTCAAGGATTTCGGGATACAGAAAGACCTGAGGTGTCTGGATCATCCAGGTTTTGTCCCTGTCCACAGTAGTTTTTGCAAAGCCGTTCTCATCTGCAAGCTTAATCGTATCCTTTACAGGCATACCTACAACGCAGGCTCCGTACTCCTTTACTGCGTTCATCGCTCTTTCAAGGATGTCATCGTCGATAAAAGGTCTTGCCCCGTCATGAATAAAAACAGCCTCTGTATCTTCAGAGGCCGCTTCAAGTCCAAGTCTTACACTGTGGTATCTCGTGCTTCCGCCCGCTACCACGGCTCTTATCTTGGAAAATCCTGCCGGCTCGATTATCTCTTCCTTTATGTGCTCTATATCCGCTTCGGGGAGCACCAGGATAATATCGTCTATAAAGCTTTTTTCAAATGCTTCAAGAGCATACAAAAGCAAGGGTTTTCCCTTTATTTCCATGTACTGCTTTCTTACATCGCTTTTCATTCTGCTGCCGCTTCCCGCAGCAAGGACTATCGCTGTTATTTTCATAATATATTCCCACCGCATAAACTATTCTTCACTTCATGATCTTCCGTGATATCTTCTTTCCCTGTTTCCAAGCGGAAGATTGGGTACGGCATTGAGATCCATGCCGCTCCTTACACCTTTGAGGTACTCGTAGTAACCAGCCGAGCCTATCATAGCTGCATTATCGGTACACAGAGTCGGTGATGGCCTATAGAAAGAATACCCGCGCTTTTCACATTCTTCCTCAAGTCTCTTTCTGAGGGAAGTATTTGAAGCAACGCCTCCGGCAATTGCAATCTTTTTGCATCCATATTCTGCCGCAGCTTCCATGGTATGCTCCGTGAGGACGTCAACAACTGCCTTCTGAAAAGATGCGGCGACATCGTTTCTGTTGACCTCTTCTCCCTTCATCTCTGCCTGATTAAGGTAATTCAAAACTGCAGACTTAAGTCCGCTGAAGCTGAAATCATAGGATTTTTCTGTGGTCTTTGCCCTGGGGAATGCAATGGCATCTGGATTTCCTTCCCTCGCCGCAGCGTCAACCTTCGGGCCTCCGGGGTATCCGAGTCCTATCGCCCTGGCAACTTTATCAAAGGCTTCTCCAGCAGCATCATCCCTTGTCTGACCGATGATATCATACTCGCCATAATCCTTCACATAGACAAGATGCGAGTGACCTCCGGATGCCACAAGGCACATGAAAGGCGGCTCCAAGGTCTTATCTTCTATATAATTCGCGCAGATGTGTCCTTCTATATGATGTACTCCGACAAGCGGTTTTCCTGTCACAAAGCTGAGAGCCTTGGCTTCGGATACTCCCACAAGAAGTGCACCTACAAGCCCGGGGCCGTATGTCACCGCGATAACATCTATATCTTCCAGTGTAAGCTTTGCCTCACTTAAGGCAGCTTTAACACATCCGTTTATTTTCTCGACATGCTTCCTTGAGGCAATCTCAGGAACCACGCCGCCGTAAACGGTATGTAACGCAATCTGCGAAGATATAATATTGGACAGAACCTCTCTGCCGTTTCTCACAACAGCTGCTGCCGTTTCGTCGCAGCTGCTCTCTATGGCAAGAATAGTGATATCCTTGCCTGTTGACCCCGCAACCTTCTCATCTTCATTTTTAATTGACATAAAGATTACGCCGTCCTCTTCGGTACGGCGCATGATCTTTTCAGAATTCATATTATCCATAATTTACTGTTCCGTGTCCGTCGCTTCTGATACTGTCCAGCCCATGATTTTCCAAAGTCCGTTTGAATCCTTGCGCAGGACAAATAAATAATTGTATGGTGTTGTGTGTGTGCCGGTTCTAATGTGAAACTTGGCTACGACGTTGGCAATTTCTTCGCCGTTATCTCTCTTCTCCTGAAGGTCTGAAGTAAGGACCTCATATTTGGGAATAGAACAATCATCCTTCTTTTTCTGTTCTACTTCGCTCTTTAGCCCCGAAGGCCAGCTCTGCTGAGCCTGCAAAAATTCAGAGTCAAAGATTCCCGAAAGAACCGAGGCCATTTTCTCAAACTCCTCATCCGTATAGCTCTCTTTGTACAGAACCTTCATGGTGTGTGCATAGAGATCCACTACTGTCGGCGGAGTCTTCGGGTAGCTCTTGGATAAATCTATAGTAGTGATCTTTTGAACCTCGGTGAGTTCCAGTTCTTCAGTCGTGGTATTAGTTCCTTTTCTGTTTCTGGTCAATATCACAAAAACAGATACCACTATGAGAGCAGCAAGAACCATTATAACAATTGCTTTAATAATGCCGTTTTTAGTAGACTCGTCCATAGTGCCTCCTCATAAAAAAGCAAAAATCTATTCGTTGTCTTCTTCAAACCGTAGCGTAGTAGTTCTGCCATCCTTTGCCGCAACCGTTTTTGAAAAAATCTCCTTCGCCTTCGGAAGGTATTCCTTGGGGTTAACCAGTGATGGGCTGTAATGTGTAAGCCACATTTCCTTAACCTGCGCTTTTTTTGCAAGTTCAGCCGCTTCGTACATGGTCATATGCCTGTTTTCCTTGGCCTTTTGCAGCTTATCGGGCTCTCCGTACATGCCCTCGCATATGAAAAGATCGGAATTCATCGCTTTTTCCACTATGCCCGGTGTAGGTCTTGAATCCGTAACATAGGTCAGATGTATTCCTTTTCTCGCTTCTCCGAGCACCATATCAGGCGTAAAGGTCCGGCCATCCTCGGCCTGAATAATCTCACCCTTCTGGAGCGGATTCCAATATTTCTGCGGAATATCATTAGCCCTGGCAGCTTCGACATTAAATCGTCCGATCCGTTCAAGCTCCATGGAATATCCGTAGCAGGTGATATTGTGATTAACTTTAAAGGCTTTAATCTTAAATTCCGGCATCCCCGGAAGTGTCAGTTCATCATTTATATCGGTAATCTCGTGATATTCTATAGGAAAAGGGAGTTCCGGAGCGATTGTTCTTAAAGCCTTAACCACTCGCTCAAGTCCTTTGGGCCCTACCATGAGAAGGGGCTCTGTTCTCTCTGCATTTCCCATGGTCAGAAGCATCCCGGGAAGTCCCGATATGTGATCCGCATGATAATGAGTAAAGCAGATCATATCAATCGGCTTTGGGCTCCAGCCGCTTTTTTTCAAAGCTATCTGCGTGCCCTCGCCGCAATCTATCAATATACATTTTCCGTTATATCGCACCATAAGTGCAGTAAGGTATCTGTTGGGCAGCGGCATCATTCCGCCTGTTCCAAGTAGACATACATCAATCATTCGTATTATTTCTCTTCCAATAAATTATTGCATCATCCTTAGGGCTCTCGTAAAAGCCGGGCCTTGTTCCTTCATTAACAAATCCCAGTTTTTCATAGAGTCCTCTCGCCGCCTTGTTTTCGCCGCGTACTTCCAATGTAAAGCTCTCGCAGCCAATCGCTTTTCCGCGAAGGAGGAGCTTGGACAGCATTTCAAAAGCTATTCCCTTTCCTCTGCTGCTCTCGGAAACCGATACATTGGTTACTTCACCCTCGCCGGAAATGTTGCGAACTCCGCAAAGGCCAGCCACCTCTCCTGATACTTCAGCGACAAGGTAAACCGTATCATCGCGGGTAGCAGCTTCAAGAAGTTGTTTTTCGGTCCAGGCCTCCGCACCAAGGCAAGCCTTTTCGATTTCAGCAGCAGCTGTAATATCCTCAGCTTTTAGATCTCTTATATATATAGGGCTGGCTATCCCGGATTTTCTGCCGTTTTTTCCGGAATCGGCCTTGGTCTCTTTTTTTCCTGCTGCTTTCTCCGCAGCCTCACGCTCCGCCTGTGATGCTCTTAAATACTCGGGTGAAAAACTGTCGGCATCCACCGTCTTCCCTTCTCTTAAGTATATTGTAGCAAGCGCAGCCAAAGCGGACGCCCTCTGCCTGTTCATATGGGCAGGTGCAAGAATGTAATTTACCTTGAGCAGCTCCTCAAGTTTATCTCTGTATACCGGGATTCCGTCGCCGAGAAGTATAACTGTTTTTCCTATATTATTGAGCTCCTCGGCAATATCATTTACCGACATTGCTGACTGAGCCTTTATCGTCTTCATAGAGAAAAAGATTTCCCGATGTTTCTCGTTTTCTTTTTCCGGAACAAATGTATAAACTCCGGTATATACCTGGTTACGCCTTGCATCCATCATGGGGCAGATCACATATTCACTGCCATAAAACTGATACGCCATCGCATCCAGCGTAGGTACTGCAACCATTGGCTTATTCATCGCTAGGCACAGGCCTTTTGCGGTAGCACATCCGATTCGAAGTCCCGTAAAAGATCCTGGTCCTGCCGAAACCGCAACTGCATCTATCGTTTTAAGATCCAGTGATATTCTGTTTTTTATCTGTTCCATCATCGGGAGTAAAAGTTCGGAATGCGTGATTTTGTGCTGAATAGAAAACTCAGACAGCAGTCTGTCGTCCTCTGTAACGGCAACCGTGCACACAAGTCCCGATGTATCCAGTGCCAATATTTTCATCTCTTATCTGTTATCTATCGTATCCAGCGTTATGCGGCGATAGTCCGTTCCTTTCTTAAGGTCTTTCTCTATGCGGATTTCCATATATTTTTCCGGAAGTATTTCTTCTATAAGATTGGCCCATTCGATAAAGCATAGTCCCTGTCCGTAAAAGTAGTCCTCGTAGCCTATTTCATCCATCTCACTGACGTCACCGATTCTGTATACATCAAAATGGTAAAAGGGAATTCTTCCCTCGTCATACACCTGAAGGATTGTGAAAGTAGGACTGTTAACCGGTCCCTCTATTCCTAAACCGGCCGCAACTCCCTGTGTTAATACGGTTTTACCCACGCCAAGATCCCCGATCAGGGTATAAACTGATCCGGGTTCAGCGGTCTCTCCTATACGCTTTCCGAATGCGAAGGTCTCCTCCGCGGAATATGTTTCTAAAATTGTACTCATATAATCAGAATATTCCAGCGTCACAAAAAAAGCAAGTCACAGCAAAAAAAGGTATTGACGACAGTTTTAGCTGTTATATAATGATTCTTGATAAAAATAATCTTCGGGGCAGGGTGTAATTCCCTACCGGCGGTGACTGATTTTCAGAAGTCCGCGAACCGCTACGGCGGCCGATTTGGTGAAATTCCAAAACCGACAGTATAGTCTGGATGATAGAAGATGGCGTTTTTTATTTTCAAAACATCAAATCGCACATTATCTAGTCATTATCCTCCCCGATAAAATCAGGAGGAAAAACACCATGAACAACAACTTATTTACTTCCGTAATGGAAAACACGATGATTGTAACAGTCTTTATACTGCTGATTGTGGCTATGTTTGTCGCTGCCAGAATTGCAGAGACCTACGTTGCAAAGAAAAACGGGGACGTAAATCCGGGGATGACCACAAGAAAAATGGTTATAATCGGCATATTCTCAGCAATATCTGCTGTTCTTATGCTTTTTGAGATTCCGATGCCATTCGCACCGAGCTTTTACAAGCTTGATCTTTCAGATTTACCCGCAGTAATCGGCGGATTTGCATTTGGTCCCATGACCGGAGTTATGATTGAGTTTATTAAGATCCTTCTTAATCTTATTCTTAACGGAACTCAGACAGCTTTCATCGGAGAGCTTGCAAACTTTATCGTTGGTTGCAGCTATGTACTTCCCGCTTCCATCATTTATATTTTCAAGAAGAACCGTCAGATTGCCATGATCTCCTGCCTTACAGCAACCATGATCATCACTCTCGTCGGAAGCTCACTCAACGCATTCTATCTGCTTCCTGCTTTTGCAAAGCTTTACGGAATGCCATTGGATGCTCTTATCGGAATGGGGACAGCAATCAATCCCGCAATAAACAATATGTTTACCTTCATCCTTTTTGCTGTAGCTCCCATCAATCTCTTAAAGGGTTCCGTAATCAGTGGGATCACTCTTCTTGTATACAAGAAGCTCAGCCCTGTGATCAAAAACGCTTCTCTTACAGCATCCGAAAAGCGTGCTGCTGAATCGGAAATCTAAATAGAATATATTTTTATATATTGTTTATCATTTTTTTATAGCATGAAAATAGCGCCTTTATTGACTTTTAGCCGAGTGAACCATAAGATTAATTTGTATCTTTGTTCACTAAAAAATGTCAATGAGGCGCTTTCTTGATGAAACGGTTGATTACTAAAAAACTAGTTCCCGGCATGGTTTTGTCGGACAACGTATACGCACATGATAACAACCAGCTTGTATTGCCCAAGGGAACTGTTTTGGATAATCAGGCTATAACAAAGCTGTCCTTCTATTCTATTTTGAACGTTCTGGTGGAGGATCCTCCGGAAAACCTTATGCCGGCTAATGACCACAAGGAATCCTATGCCTCGAGGCTTCGTCAGACTGCAGAATTCAAGGAGTTCAAGAGAGATTTTGAGAACTGTGCGTCCAAATTTAAAGCCGGTATTGAAGTCCTCATAAACGATAAAGAGCACTTTGATGTGGACTCCATGATATCGCCCATATATGATCTCGTCCACAAGGGAAACAGTTCCTCTAATCTTTTTGATATGCTGCATAGCCTGCGATCTTATGATGATGCCACTTATGTTCACTGCATTAGTGTTGCTATGATATGCAATATCCTGGGGCAATGGCTTAAGATGAGCGATGACGATATTCTGATTCTCACTGAAGCAGGACTACTTCATGATATTGGTAAGCTCCTTATTCCCAACGAAATCATTACCAAGCCCGCAGATCTTACTACAGCTGAGTATACCGTAGTGCAAACGCATCCGGCCCAGGGTTATGTTATTTTAACTGACCTCAATCTTAGCGACCATGTAAAAAATGCAGCCCTCATGCACCACGAGCGCTGCGACGGAACCGGTTATCCCGCTCATCTCAAGGGTCCTCAGATTGATTTCTTTGCAAAATGTGTATCAATAGCTGATGTATATGATGCGATGACATCGGCCAGAGTTTACAGAGATCCTCTGTGTCCTTTCATCGCAATCGAAATGTTTGAATCTGAAGGTCTGCAGAAATATGATACAAATGCCATTATGACCTTCCTGCAGAATATAGTTAACACCTATCTTCTTAACAGGGTACGTTTAAATGACGGCCGTGAAGGCGAGATAATCTTTATAAACAGAGATCACCTATCAAGACCGACTATCAAAATTGATGAAGAATATCTTGATCTGACAATGCATCCCGAGCTATACATCGAAGAAATATTATAGTATCGATAAAAAACCACCATATGAACTCTCTCGAAAATTCATATGGTGGTCTTATTATGCAAATTTTAATTTGAACTTCTGAAGTTCTCTTTCAGTATCTACCTTCTGTATCTGAGCACCAAGCTCTCTTAACTTTTCATCAAAGTCTTCATAGCCACGCTCTATATATCTTATATCCTCAACAGTGGTAAATCCATCGGCGGTAAGTCCGGCAATTACAAGAGCTGCACCAGCTCGAAGATCAGGAGCCGCTACTTCTGCGCCCGTATACTGATCAACACCCTCTATGATGGCTGTACTGCCTTCTACCTTGATATTAGCTCCCATTCTGGTGAGCTCATCCACATATTTGAATCTGTTCTCAAAAAGCGACTCCGTAACAAGACTGATACCACTTGCAAGACCGAGCACCACGGTTATCTGTGGCTGCATGTCCGTGGGATATCCCGGATAAGGCAGAGTCTTAACATGAGCATTCTTCATACGCTTTGTTGCTACAACTCTTACAGCATCGTCAGATTCAAGCACCTGACATCCCATCTCAATAAGTTTTGCGCTGATAGACTCCAAGTGCTTGGGGATTACATTTTTAATGGTTATATCGCCTTTAGTTGCAGCCGCTGCCATCATAAATGTTCCCGCCTCTATCTGATCGGGAATAATGGTATATTCTGTGCCATGGAGCTTCTCCACACCTCTGACACGAATAATATCTGTACCTGCACCCTTGATATCGGCTCCCATACTGTTCAGGAAGTTGGCAAGGTCAACGACATGAGGTTCCTTGGCTGCATTCTCGATAATAGTCTTACCTTCAGCCATCGAAGCAGCCATCATAATATTGATGGTAGCTCCAACGCTGGCAATATCGAGATAAACGTGATTGGCAACAAGTCTGTCCGCATGGGCACTTATAAGTCCATGATCAATGGATACATTGGCACCAAGGGCATTGAATCCCTTGATATGCTGGTCGATAGGTCTGAGCCCGATATTGCATCCGCCAGGTATTACGACCTGTGCGTCCTTATACTTTCCCAAAAAGGCTCCGAGCATATAGTAGGATGCTCTGATCTTTTTAATAAACTCGTTTTCAATCTTGTATGTGTTGACGTTAGCAGCATTAATAGTCACTGAATGGCGGCCGGTTCTGTTAACCATGACACCGATGCTCTCCAGTGCCTGAAGCATTATGTTAGTATCCGCTTCGTCAGGCATATTATCAATATATACGGTCTCATCAGTCATAGAAGCGGCTGCCAGAATCGGAAGCGCTGCATTCTTGGCACCGCCGATTTCAACCTCTCCTACAAGTGGTGTACCACCTTTAATTACATATTTTTCCATAATCTTATTCATTCACGCCTTTGTGAATCACCAAGTTGATAAACTTCTCCCCATAATTTATTAACGGCTTATGTTATACCACAAAATAGCAAATTTGTAAAATCAGGTTCGTCAGTTCAAGTAATTAAGCGGGTTCACCTGCGCTCCGTTTATAAGAATTTCAAAGTGGAGATGTGCTCCGGTACTTACACCTGTATTACCACTAAGCGCAATCTTCTGACCCTGAGAAACACTCTGTCCGGGCTTAACAAGAATCTTGGACAAGTGTCCGTATCTGGTCTCTCTACCATCAGAATGGCTTATATAAATAACATATCCATAGCCTCTGCCCCATCCTGCTCTGGTTACAACGCCGGCATTAGAAGCCATTACCGCTGTTCCCACAGGAGTAGCCCAGTCTACACCCTTATGGAAGGTGCTGGCACCCTTGGTCGGAGCATTTCTTCTTCCGAATCCGGATGACTGTCTTCCACCCGAGATAGGTTTAATATATGTAGGAGGCACAATAGTTCCGCGCTCAACAATCTTGGGAACCGCCTCGTAGGTAACCTCTTCCTTCTGAATATCACGTCCCGTCTCGGAATTATTAACATAAGATATCTTTGCTACCACCTTGCGGTGACCTGCCGAAGGCTCCTGAACCACCTCAGTTCTTGTCGTATACCAGGAATCATTATCCCTGTAGATTACATCAGCTTCGTAGTCTTCCTCATAATATTGCTGTGTAGTATATACAACTGAAAGCTCCGGCTCGGGAACGGTTACTATAATCTCATCCCCGGCTCTGATAGTGGAATTCTCACTATCAATTGTCTCATTCATCGCAATAAGATCATCAAGAGACAGTCCAAAATCCTCAGCGATAGTTCCCAGCGTATCGCCGGTCTTTATCTCGTAAATCTGGTTTGTCTCCTGATCCTTTGTTACCTCATCTATAGCTGTGTTAATATCTTTTATCTCTGAGGACGGCAAATAACTCTCAACCACTTCAACCTTATCTCCGAAATCTATGGACATAAGGCCAAGCTGATAATCCTCAAAGCTCTTTTCTTCTATTAAAGGCTTAATCTTTCTGAACACATCGGAAATTGCAAGGTCTATACCTGCCTCCGGGAGTCTTGTCTCCTCTTCCTCTTTTTGTGCCTCCTCAACCGATACTATCTGTGAAGTAAGCACATTCACTTCTCTGGAAGGATCCGTAACAAGATCCACCTTATATTTTCCCTCGGTATCATATTTGCCAAGTGCCTTTGAAAGAAGCGTAAATACATCATCTTTGCTGGCCAGATTGACTGAATACTGATTTATTTTTACTGTATACGAACGCTCAAGAGTGGATAATCTGCTCTTATCAAGAACCTCCACCATTTTGTTTCTTACAGATTTCCTTGAATCCACCTTGCCAAGCAGCACTTCGCTTCCTTTCAGACTAAGCTCTGCGTCCGTCAGGATAAGTTCATCACTACCCGATGAGAGTTGTCTTCTCGCCTCACGAAGGCACTTTTCTGCTGCCTGCTTTGATCCAAGAGTTCCGACCTCAACTCCGTTAAGAAATACTGTGAAAATGTTATCACCTGTATTTTTGATAGGAGAAAAAATAGGTAATATCAAAATAATCCAGACAGCAATCGCAAGAATCTCGCCCTTAAGCATGCCTATACGTATTTTCTTGTGACCTGAAAACTTCATTCTTTAAACCAAACCTACAATTCTTAAGATTAATAATGCAAGATCAGCTATAACAGCCAATAATGTTACAACAACAAGAGGCATAAGCCCTCTATTCTTTGCTCTGTTAGCTCTTTGCATGGAATCAAGCTGTCTTACGAGCACTGTAAACTCACTTCTTATTGATTCCATCTGTTTCTTTAAATCTTCACGTATTTCATCAAGCTGCTTTTTCTGTTCATCTGCCACTGAAGCCTGAACATTCCTGTATATTCTGACGCCAACATCATGCGTTGCCTCATCACTCTTGTCAAATCTGTCAGCAAGACTTTCATTAAGCTCTTTTACGGCACTGCCAAGCTCTTTGGACATTCTATCCGCTTCAATTTTGCCGTTTTTCAAATCATCAAGAACATCTTCTATATTATTCAGTCTGTCTTCAAGTTTTTTAGCATTTTGACGAAGAACGGCTATCTCTTCTTCATACTGCTTATTCTGGCTCTCGATCTGCTCCCTGTGTGCAGCTTCAGCAGCTGTATTGGCTTTAATCATTTCCTGTGCACTGATCTTCCCATCAACTCTTCCCATCATGTTGTCCATGGCTCCTCCCAAATTTGAACAAACTCTTTTAAAATGTCCTCCGACTAAGCGGCTAAATAATAGGTTACATCATTTATGCATTTCGCACAATAATAGTTTTATTATGTCCGATCTTTTGTAGATATTCACCCCAAGTTTAAACTTTATTAATATTTTGTTCATAAATCATTGTTATAATTATACAGAACCAAGGGAACAAGGTTCATTACGAAGCTCTGATAGTAGCTCCGATAGATAGATAAATTTTTTCATAATAGCCCGGGTGCCGAGAGGTGCCTGGGCACTCCTCATTAATGGGCTTATTATTATTTTCCTGATCATGCAGGCATGACCGATCACTTCGGGGGAGTAATAGCCTGAATCTCCTCGTTGAGTGACAGCATCCTGTCATCCAGCTCCGCCACCATTCTGGCACATTCAAAAAGCTGCGCTTTAATATTGGCCGGTGCCTTAGTTTCGAACTTGTATTGTATCTTATGCTCAAGACTTGCCCAAAAGTCCATAGCAACAGTTCTTATCTGAACCTCTACCTTAACCTCAGCAGTATGATCCGAAAGATACACAGGAACTGCTACAATCATGTGATAACTACGATATCCGCTGGTTTTAGGATTCATTATATAATCTTTTATCGTAAGAACCTTGATATCTTTCTGATTACTGATCATATCAGCAATTCTGTAAATATCAGAAGTAAATGAGCAGATAATCCTGATTCCGGCTATATCGTTAATATATTTCATCATATTTTCCAGAGTTGACTCGTAGCCGTGACGCTTCAATTTCTTCACTATACTTTCCGGCGTCTTTATTCTGGATTTAATATGCTCTATAGGATTATATCTGTGAACTTCCTGAAACTCATCATTTAATATCTCAATTTTGGTATTTATCTGCTTAAGTGCAGAGTTATACAGAAGGCTGACTTCCTCCCAGCTTTTTATATCTCCGTCAGATAATCTGGATCCCATAATAATTCCCCCTAAAACATTTCGATTACTTATCCCAATAAGCCTTATTTAACGAGCAGGCTCTTACAAGGCCCTTGGGCAGTCTCTTATATCTTCTTCCCATCCTGTAGCCCACAAATCTGAACCCGCACATTATCACATAATGCGGCACAAGATAAAACTTTCCGATGTGCTCGAAATGTCTGATGGTGTCCCTCACCATCCTTTTTCCTTCAGACTCCGATTTTATACCTGCGAATATTTCAGGATGATCCGTCTGTGACACTCCGAGGTCAAAATTCCGATGGAACTGCTGCGCGCAGGAGTAGTTGTGTGAATGTATCACTCCCGCTTCAGGCACATAGCATATTGCATATCCCTGATACATAGCATTACCGGCGTATACCATATCCTCATTGAAAATTGCTTTATGTAAAAAGCCGCCCACCTTATCGAAAACATCTCTTCTGTACATTGCACATACATTAGAGCAGAAAAATGTCTTGATGCCCAGTTTAGGCAGATCCTTGATAGTCTTCTTCATAGCAACGGTCGGATAATTAAACTTTCTGGAATACCGCTCAGCGAGATTGCAATCAGACTTGGGATACTGTCTTGCATATGCCGCAGCAACCTGCGGATCTTCGAGAGCCTTGACCAGATTGGATATAAGCGAAAGATCTCTTGGCACAGCATCCTGAGTAATCATCAAAAAGAGATCGGCTTTAGACATACTGACTCCAAGATTCCTCGTTTCACCATGGTCAAATTCTTTTTTTGAAATATGATGGACCACAATATTATCGTATTTATTTATTGTGTCCATCGCATCTTTTCTTTCAACCAGATAATGCTTTTCTGTATTTACAATGATGATCTTTTCCGGTCTGTACGCCTGCTTCTCAAGCTCATCAATAAGCATCGAAAGCTCTGCTCCCGGTTTATAGGTTGGAATAATTACATCTACTGTCTGCATCTGTACCCTTTTTTATCACAAAGAAAAATTAAGCCCCGGCTGATACCGGGGCCACGTTTCGTAAGTCGTTTATCTGTCAATATACTCATCTGTATCAGCAGCGATTTTCTGACTATACTCTTGTACGCTCGGTGATACTTCATATTCAGTATCATCGAATAAAAATTCATGAAGCCACTTTACATTTGAAGCAAGGTCTTCAGGGACTACGCAACTTCCCTTTTTACCAATTGTGCCTGTTGCTCTCATGCTTGAGGTCGGGAATCCATCACTTGATACTACATTGTAGTTGGTGATATTACCCAAAAGTTTAATAATATCCTGAAGATCCAGAGAAGTATAGGTCTCTCCAAATATCTTGCTGGCTACATCCTCCAGTTCGGGAAGACTGATGGTCTTAGCCTTGGTCAAAATAGCCATAAGGACAGTTCTCTGTCTCTCTGCTCTTCTGAAGTCATCTCCGGCAGTATATCTGATACGGCAATATGCTGTAGCCTGAAGTCCGTTAAGAGTCTGCATTCCTGTCTGTGTAACGGGTGTATATTTAAGGCCCAGCTCCTCTGCCATTGTGGACTGGTAGTTATTGAGGTGAGTAATCTCGTTCTCTTCAATAACAATATCAACTCCGCCAAGCTCATCAATAACATCAGTAAGTCCGCCAAAACCAATAGTAACAAAATCAGTAATATCCATATCAAGATTCATGTTCAACATGGAAATTGCCTGCTGGGGACCGCCCTTCGCATATGCAACATTACACTTGTTGTAAGTATCATTACTCAGGTTAAGATATGTATCACGATAAACCGATGCCAGTCTGATCTCACCATTCTCATTGTTAATTGAAGCGATAATGATGGTATCACTTCTGGTGTTCTTATCAAGATCACCTTCACGTGAATCTACACCGAAGAGTGCCAGATTAGTATATCCGGTCATCTGCTCATTCTCTTCAACTCCGGTATTAACACTCTCAGCAATTACTTCCTCATCAAGGTTTACTTTACCAACCTTGTCAACCTTCATTTTGCCAAATAAGGTCCATACAATAAAAAGAAGTATAAGCAGAACAACAATCTCAACACCAAAAATAATAAGTGCCCGCTTTGTGTTCTTCTTTCTGCCTCTTCTGCCTGAGTTTCCACTCCTGCGATTCGACATATCAAAAATCTCCTTATAATTTATGTTTTCCAATGTCCTATTTTGCCATAAAAACATAAATTATACAAGCAAAAGGTCATCAATAGGCATTCTTATTGATAAACCCATGAAAGATCGTTCCTATCAGAATTCTGACATCAAATTCCATAGTCCAGTTTTCAATATAATAAATATCGTACTCGATTCGCTTTCTAATAGAAGTGTCGCCTCTGTAGCCATTAATCTGTGCCCATCCGGTAAGTCCGGGGCGCACCTGATGCTTAACCATATAGCGGGGGATGTCCTGTCTGAACTTCTCAACAAACTGCGGGCGTTCCGGTCTTGGTCCTATCAGCGACATATCGCCAATCAGAATATTAAATAACTGCGGAAGCTCATCGATACTGTGCGATCTCAAAAATCTTCCGATAGGTGTAACCCTTGGATCATCCTTTGTTGTCCAGGCCTTCTTCTCGGATTTCTCAGACTGCATCTCCATGGTTCTGAATTTATACATCATAAATTTCTGACCGTGAAGCCCCACTCTCTCCTGTTTGAAAATTATCGGCCCCGGGCTTGAAAGCTTAACAGCTATAGCAGCTGCCAGCATAACCGGAGAAAAAATAATCATGCCGAAAAGAGCCCCAATAATATCGGTAACTCTCTTAACAAAAACATTAAATCCATTGGTAAGAGGTACATATCTTATATTGATAACAGGAAGTCCAAGGATATCTTCTGTATATGGATTACTTGGGAAAAGACTGGTGTAATCCGGAATAAACTTTGTATGTATTCCTGACTTTTCACAAATATCAACAAGATCCTCAAGTCTGTCATATCTGTCCAGCGGAAGCGTAATTGTTATTTCGTCGTACTCGTTTTCACGAATATAATCCGTAAGTTTGCTGATCTTAGCTATTACCTTTACTCCGTGATAGGTAGTTCCAAGCGGAACTACATCATCAAGTATTCCCGAAACAACATATCCCCACTGCGGATTATTATTTATTCTGCTGATGTAACCTTCAGCGGTTCTGGAATATCCTACAAGCAATATGTGTTTAAGGTTATAACCCTTTCGTCTGAAATATTTAAGGATCCTTCTCAAAAGCACCCTGGAAATACTCATCAGAAACACATTGATAACCGAGAACATCGCGATCATAGTTCTCGAGAAATCCGGTTGATTTATCATGTACAGTACAACGATAAATCCTATAAAACCAATCAAATTGGCCTTTAAGATATTATATAGTTCATGCCTTATCCTTGTCGCACGGCGGGGCATATACAGGTTCACCATATTGTACAGAACCATATATGCAGGCACCAAAAAATAGAGGGCAGTAAAGTATGTCCCCATTGAAAGGTAGCCTCCCTCCGGCTTCGAAATCGGTGATTCGAATTTCAAATAGAAAGCCAGCATATAGGAACAGGCTACAATAATGCCGTCCCCAACGACGTGCAGCATGTTCAGATTTTTCTGGTTGTCTTTTATCATATCTATAATATTTTATAACATTTCATAGTGAAAAACAAAAAGTCTTTGAAATTTTACTACATTTTAACCCACAAATCTACGGACAACGTTAATAAGAAGTTCCAGCTCCAAAACAACATAATTAAGCAGGTTCTTCTTTTTAAACAAGACCTTTCTGTTTTTTCCCTTGGAAATCTTTTTTAATCCTCCCAGAAGTCCCAGAAAATAAGCTTTTCCGAGACCTTTTTTTGAAAAATATATCTGTTTTACGATTATGCCCGCAAGTAAAAGCGGCAGATTTATCAGAATCTGCAGTGCAGGCATATTCTTGTATATCATATAAAGGTTATTAGCGGCTGTAAGTTCTTCCTTGAATTCGTTATATCTTGATCCGCTTGTTCCACTGCCGGCGTGATACACCACGGCAGTAGGCTCATAAAGATTCTTATAGCCGTATATTCTGGCTCTGTAACCGACATCCACATCCTCAAGATAGCAGAAATGCTCTTCGTCAAAGCCTCCTATCTCTGAAAAAATCGATTTTCTGTAGATGGCAGCTCCAGCACAGGCTGAAGTCACAGCAACCCTTTTTGCATAGCTGCTGCCGTCCTTATCCCTTCCGGGTGAAAATGCCCAGCCAAGGGCACAGTACAGATCCCCGCTGTCGTCAATGTTATGCGGCTCTTTCATCTGCAACATCTTTGCACCTACAGAGAAAACCTTATCGTTTTTACTGATAGCTGAAAGCAGCCTTTCGGTCATTCTCTCTTCTGCTACAGTATCATTGTTAAGCAGCAGAACATATTCCGTTTCGGAAAGTTCTATTCCGACATTTACCGCATTCGCAAAACCTGTGTTTTCAGATAGCTCATGAATAGTTACATCCGGATAACAGCCGCTGTGTTTTTCCATAGATTTTCTCAGCGTTTTAATACCTTCATCGGTAGAGCCATTGTCCACAACTATTATCGGTGCTGCCATTGTCTGCTTTTTCAGACTTCTAAGGCAGGCATCAAGAAACCTGGCACCATTATAATTGGGTATAACTATTGTCACTTTATTATCTGCCAAAATTCATTCCTCTTATAACGATCAGATTGTTGTCTCGTAATTCGGATCCCAAAGCACTTTATATCCAAGCTGCCTTACAGCCTGTCCGAAACGAATACATTTGTCCCTCAGTTCCTCTTCAGTACCCAGCGAGGTAACATCTATAGCCTTCCCTTCCAGGGTCATATCATAGGGAATTCCGAATATCTGCTTATAAAGATCAAGCAGATCACTTCTTATCCTCATACATCTGATATCTACTGCATCCGTATCCTGCTCAAGAACTGCCAGATGCTGCAGCCCTCCGCTGAAGCCTCTCGGAAGATCCTTATATCTTACTTTTCCGTCTGCGCGGTAATTGCCGCCGATAAGAGTTCCGTTTTTATCCGTGATTCTTCCGCCAATTACTCCGATATCCTTTCTGGCTTCAAGAATGTCATCATAACTGACACGATAAAACCCAACATGCTTAAGATGCGATACTGTTGCCTTAATTCCGCTGGCCTTCAGAAAGTCTCTTAAGGCCCTGGCACCGGCCTCATAGGCGTACATCTTACTCTGCGGATTACCTGAAGTAGAACCGTCATGGCTTCTCCAATGATAAAGCACTTTGGGAATATGAACTATCTGCTTTTCATAATCAGAGCTCCACATGATTCTTCCTACTGCTCTGAGGAACAGATCATAGTCCTGAGCACCGTCATATTCTCCTCTGAATCTACAGGTATGAATTACATCGGATCTTATTGTAGTAAAATGACAGATGTAATTATTTGACATAAAAAGATCGGGATTAAATTTCTTTTTCCTGTGATAGTCAAAAAACCTGGTCCCGTCAGCATTGCACTTATCCTCATCAGAATAGATAAGTCTCGGATAATTCTTTATCGCAGCTATCGCAACCTCACAAAGAGCATCCTTTGTAAGGACATCATCGTGATCAAGCAGCGCCATATAGTCTCCTCTTGACGCATCAAGAGCAGCATTTGAATTTTCAGATATTCCGGCGTTGGACTTAAGGCAAATATGCCTTATTCTGCCATCTACTCCGGAGTAACTCTCGATTATATCGGTTAAAGGATAAATAGCTTTACCCTTTGAGACCACCGGAGCCTCTGCAAGAATAAGCTCCCACTTTCCGTAGGTCTGATTCTTGACGGATTCTATCATCTCTTTAAAGAACTCCCTGTCCGTGTTGTAACAGGGCACAAGAATGCTTATCAAAGGAAGCATTCTTGATTTTTCGGCGTTATTTAATAAAGCACGATACCACTTCCTCTGTTTCTCAAGTTCCTCCTCAGTGGGCTCTTTATATAAGTAATTCTCATCCCTCTGATTACGGAGTCTCTCCATGGCAGCGACAACCGCACTTCCTACGCCGTTTCTTCTCGCATATGATATTGTCTTTCTAATATTATTGATCATGCTAAGCTAAAGTATTTGATAAGAATAGGGCTGTCAGGCAAACTGACAGCCCTTTTTAACAAGTTTTCTTTTGTAATTAATCGATAAGAGCTTTAACAGCTGCTGTGAGTTCATCCTGCTTCTTAGCAGCATCCTCAAGGCTGGTACCCTTAACGCCCATATAGAACTTGATCTTAGGCTCTGTTCCGGAAGGACGTGCGCAGCACCATGAATCGTTATCCAGTGCAAAATAGAGTACGTTGGACTCCGGAAGACCGGTCTTACCCTTTTCTCCTGTCTGAGGGTTAACTGTCTCTCCTGTCTTGTAATCACGGAATTCCTCAACAGTCCATACGCCGAAGTTCTTAGGCGGATTATTTCTGAGCTTATCCATAAGAGCAGCTATCTCCTTAGCGCCCTCAAGGCCCTTCATTGTTATGGAGTACTGGCCTTCCTTGTAGTAGCCGTAATCCTCATACATATCAATCATAGCATCCCAAAGAGTCTGGTTGTTCTTCTTGCAGAACGCAGCTACTTCACAGAGCATCATAACAGCAACGATTGCATCCTTATCGCGTGCATGTGTTCCGGCAAGACAGCCATAGCTCTCCTCGAGACCGAATACATAATTGTATTCCTGATTATTCTCCTCAAAGAGTCTTATCTGCTCACCGATATACTTGAAGCCTGTAAGAACTTCAATGTAGTGAAGACCATATTTCTCAGCAACGCGTCTTGCCATATTTGTTGTAACGATGGTTGTGACGAATGCAGGTCTCTCAGGCATAGTGCCTGTAGCCTTTCTCTCACGAAGGATATATTCTCCTATAAGCATTCCGGACATATTTCCTGTGAAAGGAACGTACTCTCCGGTCTTAGTATCCTTTGCATATACTCCAAGTCTGTCCGCATCGGGATCTGTTGCAAGAACGATGTCTGCATCCTTCTCTTTCGCAAGCTCAAGAGCAAGCTTGAATGCTTTGGGATCCTCGGGATTAGGATAATCAAGAGTTGTGAAATCAGGATCCGGAAGTTCCTGCTCAGGAACTATATACACATTCTTAAAGCCAAGCTCAGCAAGAACTCTCTTTACGGGAACAAGTCCTGTTCCGTGGAAAGGTGTATATACAACTGTAAGCTTCTCAGCCATCTCCTTGATAGCATCAAGGTGAATAATCTGCTTTTTAAGCTCTACCATGTACGCATCATCTATATCTTTTCCGATGATCTCATAAAGGCCTGCCTTCATGGCATCGTCCTTAGACATGGTCTTAACATCGTTGTAGTCAGTAATAGCTTTAACTTCTGAAATAATACCTGTATCATGAGGCGGAGTAACCTGAGCACCATCCTCCCAATAAGCCTTATATCCGTTGTATTCCGGCGGGTTGTGGCTGGCTGTTATCATAACGCCCGCAATACATCCAAGCTTTCTTAATGCAAATGAAAGCTCGGGAGTAGGTCTGAGCTCATCAAACACATAAGCCTTAATGCCGTTTGCTGCAAGGCATCTTGCTGTCTCATCAGCAAATTCGGGTGAAAATCTGCGGCAGTCGTAGGAAATTGCAACGCCTCTCTTAGCGCCGTCAGCTCCACCGTTTTTCTTAATATAATTTGCGAGACCCTGTGTCGCTTTGCGGACAACATACTTGTTCATACGGTTTGTGCCTGCTCCGATGACACCTCTAAGACCACCGGTACCAAACTCAAGCTCCTGATAGAACCTGTCCTGAACCTCTTTCTCGTCATTTCTGATAGCCAATAACTCGTTTTTTGTATCCTCATCAAAGTAAGGATCGTTCAACCAATACTCAAGCTGTTTTGAAACTTCACTCATCTTTATCCTCCTTCAAATGTGAGGTTATCCCCTCAACATATTTAGTTAATCATTCCTAACTCCAAAAGTCAAATTATGCATCGCGCAAACTGCTGTAGCCTTCAACATTCAGAGAGAAATCGCTTCTGTCCAGAGAAAAATTTGGATTATAGTAAGGATCACCCTTATCAAGGACTTCCTTCCATTTTGCACGAAAATGCTCAGATTCCGCATCATATCTCTTTGCATTCTCGCCCTCCAGGTCAAGTCCTCTGGATGCGGATTCAAAATGATACATTTCCGCAAAAGGAGTAAATATATTGAGATATCCTTTTTCCCTCAGTTTAAGACAGAAATCCACGTCATTTAATGAAACTCTGAATCCCTCATCAAATCCTCCGACTTCATCGTACTTCTTTCTTGATACCATAAGGCAGGCGCCTGTGACAGCTGAGACATTCTGTGCATAGCACAGTCTTCCCATATATCCAAGATTCATTCCTTCCTGTCCGTAGTGGCAGTGGCCGGCTGTTCTGTGTGCTCCAAGCCTCAGTACGATACCGGCGTGCTGAATCTTTCTATTGGGGAAATAGAGTTTTCCACCAACAGCTCCGACATCTGCACGCTGCGCGTACATGAGCAGTTCCTCCATCCAATTAACGGTAATAACCTGTGTATCATTATTTAGAAGCAGGATGTAATCACCTGTCGAATGCTTAACACCGTAATTCACCACCGCAGAATAATTAAACGGTGGCTTTGATCCGTCTTCATTCAGGTTATTCTTATCCTCATAATAATCAACAATCTTTAGAACAGAGCTCATGGCTCCGTTTCTGAGCTCATCGTAATAGCTCTTTATTTCCTTTGAGGTACTTCCGTTCTCTACAACAATAATCTCATAATTGTCATAGGTCGATTTTTCATATATCGAATCAAGGCACCTCTTCAAATCCTCCATGTGCTCACAAGTGGGGATTATTATAGAAATCTTGGGCATGCCCTCAACTTCATAGGCGATCTTGAAAATCGTCTCAAACGCTCTGGTACTGGTTATCTTAAAGTGTTCATAACCATGTCTTCTAAGATGATCTGCCACAGCGCCTCTGGCTGCATCAATAGCATAGCTCTTGGCGCTGATGTCCGATGCCACACTACCCGCATGAGATCTCCAATAATACAGAAGTCTCGGGATATGAACTATATGCTCTGCAGCGTCCGTAAGCCTCAAGATCATATCATGATCCTGACTTCCGTCGAATTTCGATCTGAAAAGTTCTGTGCCGTCAAGGAGTGATCTCTTGAATACACTGAAATGGCAGATATAATTATTTGCTCTCAGATTATCAGGCGCATAATCAGGCTTAAAGTGCATCGTTATCATGTGATCAATGCTCTTACCTGAAAAAGTGGCTTCATCACAGTAAAGATAGTCCGCATTCTCATCATTGATAGCTTTGACATAGTAATACAGAACTTCGGGATGAAGAATATCATCATGATCAAGAAGTCCTATGTACTCACCCGACGCAAGCTTAAGGCACTCATTTGTATTACCTGAAATTCCTGTATTCTTCTCAAGTCTGTGATAAAGAATACCGGCACCGTCGGCTTCTCCGCGCCCGGCTCTTTCGTCCTTCTGATATTCTTTGACAATCTCTTCTACATAGCCATGCTCTGCATCTGAGCCATCAGCAAGGCAAAGCTGCCAGTTTGTATACGTCTGGTTAAGAACAGACTCTATCATATCCCTGAGGAAATTCTCGGGAGTGTTGTAAAGAGGAACCAGAATACTGATAAGCGGCATCTTTTCAAATCTGGCATTTCTCTCTGTTGCAATTGTCTCCTCAGAAGGAAAACTTTCGGTTCCATAGTGAACCTTCGCCTTACGCTCAATCTGCTTATATTTAAGCTTGGCAATAACTCCCCTTACTGATCCTGCATTTTTCACACGGTCCTTCTGCCTTATAACGAAATGCATTACATTTCTTGCGGGAGTACTTGCCTTCCAGATTGGATTGGATTTAATCCTGTTAAGCTTAAACTCAAGCTCCTGATTCTTATCTTCAAGGTCAGCCACTCTCTGCGCAAGATCTGCACTTTTAAGCTTTTCTTTCTCATATGCTGTTTTAAAATCAAAATCTGTATTTTCAGTCATTATTTCACCTTAAGTAAATTGGGCACCCAGTTTATGAGTTTCAAACTACCCGTCTGGTCAAGGGCAGCCATTCCCACCTGATAATAACCAGGGTCAAGTTTCCCGGGAGCAATCCTCACCTTATAGCCGGTAAGGTCAACATCTATCTGATCCTGTAATCTCAGTTTAATATCCGGTCTGTACCAGGTATAAACAGGCATACTGTATACAACAGAAGATGCCGGTCTTGCACCTTCATCAGACCTCTCTACCTGCCTGAGAACGAGTCTTCTTTCAAAAAATGCATTATCTGAGCCAATTACAAAGCTGTAGCCCTTAACAAAATATCCGTCTACCACATCGCCGTCTCTGACGCCGTACATCCAATTCTCCATGGTTCCGGCATACTCAACTCCGACTCTGAGGCAGGCATCCTCTCTGGCCTCGGCGAACCCATTCTCATGCACCTTGATATTATGGAAAGGAATATCAAGTACCGGAGTAAAGTCCTCACACGGAATTATGGCGCTTATGGTCTCATCATCAGTAAGGTACTGACTGTAAAAAGGATCATGGTTATAAAAACCGGGATGCCTTTTCATAAGTACCTCATACTCTGCAGCAAGGCGCTCCATCTTCTTCATATCAAGAGTATCAAGGCCTCTGCTCAGGGACTCATGATGATAGAGGCTTATGTGGTTGCAGCAGACATTATAATATCCCTTCTGGAATACGCTGTAGCAAAGATCCACATCATTAAAAGCAACCGGAAGTTCTTCCGGGAAGCCGCCAACCTCATTAAACTTCTCGCGGCTGAGCATCAGACATGCTCCCGTCGCTCCTATCAGATTATGAATCCCTCTGTTAAATCCAAAGTAATGCGACTTCTGATCATGCATTTTCTGGAGCTTATGCACAGGGCCGAGTCTGACATTAGTAATTCCGGCATGCTGAATAAGATCGGAGTCCGGATAGAGAAGCTTAGCACCCACAACTCCGACATGACGAAGCTGTGCCTGAGAAAGCATCTCTCGCATCCACCCATCCTGTGTAGCCTCGATATCATCGTTAAGGAAAAGGAGATACTCTCCTCCCGACCTTGTCGCACCGCGGTTACACATATGAGAAAAATTAAACTCTTCTACTTTATATAAATAGGAAATATTTGTTAATCCGTTTACTTTGTCAATTTGATTAATATATGAACCGTATCTTACACGATTATAAGCACTGCTGCCGTTGTCCACTATTACAATCTCATATTTGATACTCTTCTCATGAGTTGTATTAACAATGGATTTCATGCACTGATATAGAATTTCAGGATGATCCTTTGTCGGAATTATAATGCTGACCGTTGCCGGCTTCATCAGCATATGTCTTGAATTATGAAAACTTCTTCCGTAAAAAACATCCGTATCCGGATTTCTGTGGAACAGAATCTCTCCTATATGCCCTATCGGAAATTCCGTTCCCTGTCTCTTTCCGAATGCTCTCTCTTCTATGGCAAGCATACAGAAAAGAACGTCGGCCGAAAGCATGCTTGCTTCACGCCCCACCGCTTCGGGTGAATTCTTCTTTACTCCTGTCGTTCCGCCGAGCATTCTAAGAGCATTATCATACTCGGAAGCCGCTGCTTCATATGTATTTGCCCTGCATGCAAATACACTTCCGATATAAAATGCATTAAGATACGTATCCGGCGACCAGTCCGGCTTAAAATACGGATGACCGTATTTGCCTCTTCCGACCATCTCATCCTCATCGCCATACGCGACATTGATTTCCGGATGAGCCTGAAAGTATCGCCTGATATTCTCTACAGCATGTCCGGCAAGCCTTCCTTTGGGGCTCACGAAAATAAGGATCGTCTCAGCAGTAGCCGTTGGGTCTGCCTCTCTCCACACCTTAGTGTAGGAAACAACCTCCGTTACAAGCTGAAGTCTCCCAGTGACCTCATAAGCGCTCCCCCCTGATACATAAATGGGATGCTTCTCCTGCTTGTGCTCCCAGATGTTATAGGCATTTTTACATTCCTTAACTTTACTCTGGTAGCCTCTTTTTCTGTTGTTGATAAGAAAATTCTTTGCAATCTCTTTCAGCATCTCTTACTGCCCTGTTCCGGGCTTCCCCTTATTTGGAAAGAAGTTTTTTCTTAATCTTGCGAAAAAATTCTCCCTTCTCCTCTTCGTTCTCATCAGTGGTAACTCTGAGTGAGTCCTCCAAAGCCACCGCTGTTTCCTTTGGAATAAGAGTTGTCATCATTGTTACCCTAAGATGGTTTTCCCTCTTTTTTTCAACTCTGTTATCCGCAAAGCCAAATTCAATATTAGGATCATCTGTTCCGAATACAATACTGTCCTCGGATATCCAGGAGCCGTTCGGATGAATTGAGATGAAGGCTTCTCCCTCCTCGACCGAAACATCATTCCAGACAACCTGCTTTATCGTTACAATACAACATGCAAATGCGGGATCAATTCTGATATTCTGCACATGATCGTTGCATTCGATATCAATTGTAACTTCATTGTGCTCATCATAGGTCTCATCAGGGAAAATGGAGTCATCTTCACTGTATCCGTCTCCCTCATCCACATATACCTGGATTTCCTCGGCACTTCTGGCCGTATCGCTGCTTCCGGCAAGTTCCTTCGGAACAATGGCGGTCCTTCCTATTGACTTCCACAATTCTACAGATGATTTTCTTCTACCGGTTACATACTTCTGGAAGTCCGCCTCCTCACTAAGAAGGCCCTTTATTTCCTCGTCAGTAAGTCCAATCTGTTCATACAGAGCCTTTACATCGAGCTTATCACGGCTTCTGTCCTCAAGCATATATCCGTAAAGAGCTCTGAATGCTAACTCCTTAGGCGGAATGCATTTTCCGTAAGTCCACTCATAATCTATGATAGTCCAGATAGGTCCGTTAACAAGAATATTCGGGAAAATAAGATCATAATCCGTAACCGGATAATCAGGTCTGTAGCCGATTCTTCTCATATATTCTCTAAACAGAGCGTTAAAGGAATCCATATCATCCGATTCCAGACACGCGTCAAAAAGTGCTGTCAAAGGAATTCCGTTAACATATGAAAACATCGCACATCTCGACTTCTCATCAAGCTGGCAGTCATTAACCTCAAGGTCTCCGCCCCTGTATCTTTCACGAAGTGCATAGTATGCATCCTGCATACCGAAAATATGGTCCTCTGCTGCCTCGGTAAGAGGGTATTTCTTGATAAGCTTTCTTCCGAGCTTATCGATTGTAATATCAGTTCTTATCTTGAACTCATCTGCACGGTCGTTTGAATACTTACAGTAAACAGTATCGAAACCGGGACCTAAAATAACTTCGAAGGAATTGGCGAATTCACCATACATCCCATCATTTATAAGACACTCATATGCTCTTTTTTCATTAAACAAAAGGAGTCTGTCTCTATCGTAATTACGAACATTATCCTGCAATTCTCCGTATGCCGGGAGATATTTGTCTGAATGGAGAGATGTCATCAGTTTGTAGTCCGGATAAGGATAATAGAAATGGTAATCCTTTATGCCGCACTTCTTAAAAATACGAATCAGACCATTTCTGGTAAAAGTTCTCGCTACAGAATCCTTGGAATAGCCCTCAATTCCGTCAAAGTATCCTCCGAGGTGATCCTCCGGTGCTCCGGCGAAATACTTAAGACCTATCCTGTTCTCGATGGCAATTACTATTCGTCCGTTCGCCTTAAGGTGCTTTTGAAGCATCGTAAGGAAGTTCTCATACGGATTCTCCGTTCCGATATAGCCCTGTCCATACTCAAACACACCAATAAGGAAAATAAAATCAAAATTGTCGGGAAGATCAGGCTCAATATCCCTGAAATTTCCTACATGAATGGTGACGTTGTCACATTCGGAATTTCTTGTGGCATTAATCTCACTTCTTCTTCTCGAAAGATCACAGGCGATAACCTCTCCTGCCTTCTCAGAAAGCATGCCGGTAATGGCGCCGCATCCGGCACCTACCTCAAGAACCTTTTCCTTTCCTGTCATGGGAATCCACTCTACAATATTGCTTCTAAGCTCAGAGAGGTGATACAAAATAGGCCAGCTTGCCTTCTTCTCAATTATTTCAGGATACTCTTCCTTCTTGTGTTTCCTGACTATATCGAAGATTTCCTTCTCAATCGGCCCGTCACTGTATAGATCCAGTCCGGCATAATGCTTGAAATTCAGTTTTACATTCCCAATAAATACTTCTTCCTGCATGTCTTATTCCTTTTTAGCATCGGTTACACTGACCGTCGATTCCATATCGACATATCCGACGGTGTTCTTATCGGAAACAACCGTGATATTCAGCGCATCATAAAGTCGGTGGTATACTACAAAATCATCCTGTTCAAATCCTGTTACCCCGAAGGAAACAAGATACTCCCCTCCCTGCAAAAGCATTCTCTGCGTGAAAGTGATCTCTTTTTCATCACCCTCATGAACAGGCTCCAGGAACGCTTTTTCAACCATAGAATTTGTTCCGGTAATCTCTATTCCCATAATGTTTTTTATGGTATAAGCGAATATCGGAGCACTAATGTCTCTGAGGAACTTAACCTTCATGTATATGGTGAATTCTGTTCCTTTTATTACTGAATTTGTCCTAAGTCCCTTTGAATCGGTAGCAAAGAACTCTGTAATCTTTGCTCCATTATTTCCGTATTCCAGAAGCTCGGGATTTTCCATCTCATTTTGCGCATCGGATTTTTCTTCCTTGGGCGCACTCTTTGCGGCATCACCATTTTTAGCAGCATCTGCCTTTTTCCCTGCAGCCTCTCTTATGTCCTCATCCTCAAGAAGGGACTTAAAGTCATTTTCGGGAAGCGGATACTGTCCAACCAGTACCTGCTTATATATATCAATCATTTTCTTGGGTGTTCCCTCTCCGAGAATAACACCCTGGTTAAGAAGAACCGCTCTGTCACAATACCTGCTTATAGTCGAGAGGTCATGTGATACAAAGAGAATCGTCTTCCCCTGCTTTTTAAATTCCTCAAATTTGTGATAACACTTCGCCTGGAAAAATACATCGCCAACAGAAAGTGCCTCATCTACAATAAGTATCTCGGGATCGATGTTTATGGCAACAGCAAATGCAAGTCGCACAAACATACCGCTCGAATAGGTCTTAACAGGCTGATAAACATAATCACCAATATCGGCGAATTCCAAAATGGAATCCATTCTGGCTTTGATCTCTTCCTCTGAGAAGCCTATCATCATACCGTTAAGGAAAATGTTATCTATTCCGTTGTACTCCAGATTAAAGCCGGCACCCAGCTCAAGAAGGGCTGAAATATGGCCATCCACTTCAACCGATCCGGAAGTCGGTGACAATACTCCTGTGATTATCTTAAGGATTGTCGATTTTCCCGAACCGTTAGTTCCGATAATTCCAATGGTCTCACCTTTTTTTACAGAGAGATTTACATGATTGAGAGCAAGGTGCTCCGTATAATCATTACCCTTTAGCAGACCAAGTGCATCCTTTAACCTGTCTGAGTTTTTACTATAAAGTTTATACATTTTAGTCAGGTCGGTAACCTGAATCGCTAAGTCTTTATCCATAAACCAAACTTTCCCGGTATATTTCTCCAGCTATTCCATCAGAGCACATCCGCAAAATGCGTTTTGGTGCGCTTAAATATCAAAGAACCTATGCAGAACAGTGCCACTACAACTATCCAGAAATAAGTACTTGAATAAAAATGCTCAAAGAACCACTCATTACCATACATCGAATTTCTGTATCCGTTTACGATGTACGTCATGGGGTTAAGCTTTATTATCCACTTAAGATTGTCGGGAAGCATATTTATATCCCACAATATCGGAGTTGCCCACTGGCCGACCTGAAGAACTATAGCCAGAATCTGTGTGAGGTCTCTGAAAAATACCACTACAGCACAGGTTGTATAGCATATGGAAAGAACCAGTATAAATTCACATATCGCATAATAAATGATCTGGATTGTATAAATCGTAGGATAGTAGCCATACATGCATGAAATAGCAATCATTACCCCCGCGAAAAATACATGAATAAAAAGAGCGGCTATTATTTTTATCAGGGGCAGTATACTGATCTTGAACAAAACCTTTTTAACCAGATAGTTATACTCAAGAAGAGCGGTCGTTCCGTTCATCAGTGCTTCATTAAAGAAAAACCACGGCACCAGACCCGTCGTAAGAAACAAAACATAGGGCACATCGATCTCGCCTGCTGCCATTGGCTTTTGCTTGAATATTCTGTCAAACACAAACCAATACATCAAAACAGTGACCACCGGCTGCACCAGTGCCCACACAATGCCCATATACGAGCCGGCATATCTCTTTTTAAAATCATTTACCGCCAGTCTCCGGATCAGCTTCCTCGAATTATAAAGCTCCACCGGCAAAACCATGAGCTTATCGTACCAGGCGGTAACGAGTATCATCGACATTACGATAAGTATGCATGCGCATATCTTCTTAAGCATCTCGGTATGCTGATCCGCAAGCACATTGGTGTGCAAAACGATGATCAGCATCAGAGCAATTGCTATCGTATAGAAAATGCCCAGCCCCACCTGCTTGGGAAGCTCACTTATAAAAGGCAGTTTATCTGTCTTTTCCTTTGCCATTATTTAACTCCGCGGTCTTTTTTATAATCTGAAAGTGTACCCCACTTTGTATCCTTATCGGAAAGTGTAAGCTCTGACTCATCCTCATAGGGCCACTCTACACCGATTTCGGGATCCTTGAACAAAATACCGCCCTCGTCATCGGGGTGATAGAAATCTGTGCACTTGTATGCAAATTCAGCATAATCGGACATTACCATAAAACCATGTGCGAATCCCTTGGGAATAAAGAACTGTTTCTTGTTCTCAGCCGAAAGGACTACTCCGAACCACTTTCCAAAAGTTGCAGAGCCTTCACGAAGATCTACCGCAACATCAAAAACCTCTCCCTTTATTGCACGAACAAGTTTATCCTGAGGAAAGTTCTTCTGAAAATGAAGGCCTCTCAGTACTCCCTTTTTGGAAGCCGACTGGTTATCCTGTACAAACTCCATGGGGATACCGATTTTCTCAAAATCCCTCTTGGAATATGTCTCCATGAAGTATCCTCTCTCATCACCGAAAACCTGAGGAGTGATAACCTTAAGTCCTTCAATCTCACATGTCTCAACCTGTAACTGTCCCATTTTATATTTGATCCTCCAAACTATTAATCTACATTTCCGCCTGATATTTCCGGATCCGCATTGGCCGGTACCGGAACATTATCCACCACTACTACAACGGACGGACGTTGCTCGCTTTTATCAAAAAAATCTCCGGCTGTAAGAAAGCCCTTAAGATTATCGCCAATCTGCTCTCCGTATTCGGTAGTAGATACTGCTTCCTCCGCCTGTGTGGCAACAGCCTCCGATTCACCTTCTGAACCAATCAGTGAATTTATGCGGTCTCTGTTTGCAGCATAAACAACCACCCCGATGAGAACAATCGTGGTAATAATCGCCAATATAGACAATCTAAACGCCTTAGAGTCCATTTGCTACCTCAACAAGATATTTGCCGTAGTCAGTCTTCATCAAAGGCTCAGCAAGTTTAAGAAGCTGCTCCTTATTGATGAATCCTCTCTTATATGCAATCTCTTCTATGCAGGATACATAGAGTCCCTGTCTCTTCTGGAATGCACATACGAAATCAGCAGCATCAAGAAGAGAGTCATGATTACCCGTATCAAGCCATGCAAAGCCTCGGCCCATAGTCTCAACACGAAGAGTACCTCTGCGAAGATACTCATTGTTAACACTTGTAATTTCAATCTCTCCTCTGGCTGAAGGCTTAACATTTTTTGCTATTTCAATTACGTCATTATCATAGAAATAGAGTCCCGGAACCGCATAATTGCTCTT
>NZ_FOBE01000039.1:0-32968 GCF_900109475.1 Butyrivibrio sp. ob235 | reverse complement strand
AGTCTGTTCGAGCGAAATATATCCGTCTTCTACAAGTATTCCAGAATGATCATAAGGGACGTAGACATAATTTATCTCATAGTGAACTGGAGTGGGTGACAGTTCAGCTCTTATCCGACGAATCAGCCTTGCTTTTATGAATTCTTTTGATTGATCAAAGCACTCATTTACATATTCAGCAATTTCGTCTACATGAGAATTCACATACTCTACGCATTTCGAATTATCCATTTGTATTTTTCCTTTATGTTTAATACATAGATTATATATTTATTCTATGTGTTTGTCAAAACAAAAAAAGGCTTCATCCCACAGGCAAGCCTGTGGGTTTTCGCCTACGTTGCGCCAAAGTTTACTTTATAACAGTGATCAGGTTGCAGAAACTTGCGATGCCTGCGACCGGAAGAAGTGACCAATAGGCCCTTCTTTTTTATTATAACGAAAAGACATCCCATATCTGGAATGTCCTTCTAACAAGAACGCCGGACCGGACAGCTTAACATCTGCCTTACATCCTCATGCAGTTTGCGACGATTTACCTCGCTTATATAACCATATCATGAATTATCCCAAAGCAAAAGTACATCATTCTCCATTTTCATTATCATTTGCAGGCTCGATATCTATAATGTTCTCTATAAGCCCAACAACAGCATCATTAAGTTGCATCGCATTTTGACTTGTGATGACGGGCTTACCGGTTTCTGTCTCAATATTCTTTCTGGCATCTCCAGCAATCTGTCCGCCTCTTTTTGCTATCGTTTTGTTTTCATCAAGTCCCTGCGGATTATGTACTTTAGTTAGCTCAGTAGTAGTTGCTTCTGCCAACATATTTAATGCAAGCTCAAGAGTACTCATGTTATCTCTTAGGTTTTCTTTTTTGAGTCCCTTAAGATTCTTATACTGCCTTGTTGACATGCCTGACCAGGCTCTGGTGACTTCATCTGTCAAAATAGCAAACTCTTTTCCCTGCTTAACACCATGACCTTTCCACTGATCCGTTAGCTCTTTTCTTGCACGAATTGTCTGAAGTCTTTGATTAATCCAGTCTGCGTCATATCCAAGTCTTGCATATGTTTCCAAAGCGCGATCTATCGTAAGCTCAGGGTCTATCGTCTCCTCTATCCTTTCACGGCCAACCTGTGCAAGCCACATCTTAAATGGTTCAGCCTTCTTGGAAGGAATTGACTGGATAATTCTTAGAAGTTGTTCAGTATTTGCTACATCAGTAAATCGCTTTCTCCCATCTTTAGCAGTCATTTTCAAAGCGTGACAATTTGTCACGGTTTCATTTCCTTCTTCTTTCAGTCTTTGCTTTAGTTTCCTCCAATATGTAGTCGGATCCTTACTTTCAGTTAAAACACCCGCCACATCAACTATTGAGAAATACCACTCCTCTTCATCTTCTACCCATGCGGTTCTAATAGGTTGATTTTCAAATAATTGTACTTTATCTGTCATCATCGTTGTCCCCATTTTTCTCTACATTTTTACTTCCCACCAGTTTTTCCATTTCGATTTTATACGCCATCAATCTCAAAAGATAATCTGGCATTTTCCTATTTCCCAATTCCCAATCCTGCAGTGTACGATACGGAATTTCAAAATACGCACAAAACTCTTTTCTCGACATTCCAGTACTGTTTCTTAATTCTATCAAATAATCTCTGCTATCCATGCAAGTCACCCCGTTCATTCAATGCCTTTATACTCATTGCGTATTATCAGTATACGCATACGCGATGCGTACTGTCAATAAAATAATGTCGATCAACTATACAGTCAACCGACATTTTATTATTATGTTTACCCGATTGCCCTAACGACAAGTTAATCATATTTGTATCTTTGTCTCTATCCGTGATAACAGAATATACTTTGCTAATAAAAAAATGTTAGAGGAATTAAATTTCTTAAAGAAATCGCCCGTGACTGATGTCCAAACAAAATAGAGGATACTAATATATTTGCCTAAAAGCATTAAATAAAGCAAGAGCTAAGAACATGTTGTGTGTTCTTAGCTCTTACTATTTGATAAGAAAGCAATTCTTCAACGCTAGAGCAAAAAGGATTGCATCTATTTATTTTGTTTTATCGTGCTTAATGATATCTTGAATTTCGCAGTCCAATATGAAACAAAGAGTGTCAAGGGTCTCAGTAGTACAGGGAAGCCCCTTCTTAATTCTGTGAATCGTGTTAGCAGAAATTCCTTCTTTAAAAATCAAGCTGTATTCTGTTATCCCTTTATTCCGCATAGTCTCGAACATCGGTTCATAAGATATCATTGTAAACACCGCCTTTTCGATAAGAAAAGTGTAGCATTCGATATCGCTTGACTATGCTCAATATATTGAGTATAATACCAGATTACAGAATCATAAATATATGCTCGCAAAGCATAATATGATTCATATGTGATTCAAGTGAAGAACTGATTTAATTATGAGGTGACAAACATGAATAATATCAATACAAAGCTTAAAAGAATCATGGCGCTTACGCTTGCAGTAGCCATGGTCTTTTCAATCGCAGCTGTGTTTACACTTACAGCAAAAGCAAGCGGAACACATAGCGCTGGGTATGACGCTGTCTGCGCATGGATGGATTCCCATACCGCAGTTGAACAGTGCGATGTCGGAACCCTGTACCTTACAAAAGATAACACTGAAGGTGCACAGGCAATGATGACGCTTACAAGAGCTGAAGCTGCCGAAATCGACAATCATTACTTCAGAGAACAGGGCTCATCCCTCAATCCTGTGACCAATGCATGGAACGCAGCGTGGCGTGAAGCATATCCTGATGTTCCTGGCATGGAAGTTGGCGGCTGGGCGTGGGAAGCAGCGCATCCCGAAGCAGAAGCTCAGAGAAATGCAGCAAGTCAGCCAACAACATCATCATCATCAAATTCCAGTTCTACGTCTGCATCAACAAACAGCAACAATGATTCAAGCACGCAGAAATCTTATTATGAAATAGTATGGGAAGAAGACCCCTCTACCGACCCCGAAACATATGGTTGGAGTAGAGACAGCTTTTCTGAAGCTCTTTTCAAGCATCATAACGTAGGCTTTACATTCGTCTCTAAATCTGGAATCAAATTCAGAGTTACAAAAGAAGGCGGATATCATAAGCTGGGTCATGTTGAAATCATCGGTTATCAGCCCGACAGTTCATCTGGCAAAGTTGATGATTCTAACGTTTATCAAGAATTTCTAAAGAACCAGCCCAATACCATGCATAACAAAGGAAATATGCTCGAAATATTGGCGTGCGATTATACAAATGATAAACGCGAAATAGTAAAAACAAAAAGAGGAAGAACAAAAAAGAAAATAGCTGCAAGAAGTGGATTTGAAGGTCGAAATGAAGACCTTGCTACTTACTACGAAGATATGGTTGTCGACACGCATGTAGACGGCATATTTGACAGAAAAGCTTATAGTTATCACGAATTCTTTCTCATAACAAGCATTGCTCCAGGTGCCTTCAAAGGAAATACATCACTAGAATATGTATATATCCCCGAAAGTGTTCAGACAATCCCAAAAGACTGCTTTAAAGGCTGTACTAACCTTCGAGAAGTATACTGGGGTTCAAATTCGCTCAAATACGTAAAAGGGCATGGTCTCATGACAGCATCAGGAACGCCTAAATACAATGCCAAAAAGAAAATCTGCAAAGGCGCTTTTGCAAAGTGCAAGAAGCTCAAGAAGTTCTGTCTTGACGGTCTTTATGCAGATATCAAGGTCGAGAAAGGTGCTTTCGACAAAGATAAGAAAGCAATAACAGTCGGTGCCTATAAGTGCAAGAATAAGTATACAAAGAACTTTGCTAAGAATATCAAAAGCAAAGGTAAAGCAAAGAAAGCTGCTAAAACCAAAAAGTATGATACTTCTCAGTTCTAATTAAGCCAACACCGAATCATTCGATTCTTGTATCAATATCCCCGTTCGAGATTTCTCGGATGGGGATATTTTTTATAATAAAAACAACATCTCTTTCGGCGCTTCCAGGTATTCAGCGCCTGATTGGATAGATATGTAATATAGTAACATTAGCAAAAGGTACTTTACTGAAAATATGTTATAATAGTTCTGAACCTATAAATTACTTTTTGAGAGGTGGAAATATTGAGTACTTTAGAAGCAACTTTTTCAATTTTAGAAACTTTGTCCGATGAAGAACTTCAAGCTGTTCGATCATTTGCATTATTATTAAAGAATTATCAAAACCTTGACGCTGATGATTCTGTTATTACAGAATCTGATGCCAGAGAAGGTACCCCTTTTGCGCCTATGTCAAAAAAGCAAATAATGGAAAAATTAAGATTATCCAGATTAAGTGCTTCGCTTGGTAATGTAAAAGAGGCATCTGTAGTATCTGCGGATTTGAGGGCTAAATATGGACTTTGATTACAAGGTTTTTGTTACCGATGACGCAGAGGCAGATTTAGATAGATTTATTAAATACCTTATTGAGGTAAAAATGAATAAACAGGCAGCGCGTAATGTTCTGGATGATTATGATGCGACTATTGAGCGCTTGTCCATAGTCGCAGGAAGCTTGAAGTTAGTAGATGATGAAGATTTAGCCAATCTTGGTTACAGAAAAATCAGATTTATGAAGCATAGATATTTTTTACTTTATAGAGTAGAAGATGACACAGCAATAGTTGATGCGATTTTTCATGATTTGCAAGATTATGAAAATGTTTTCAAAGAGCAACACGATATCCATTAAAATAAGGACTTCCAAGTTGGAAGTCCTATTTCTATGTCCAAGATAGTCTCTGATAATAGTTACAATCGGTATAATCAAGGTATAAAAGGAAATACATATTCCTAAAAGTTGCAGCAATTATGCACTTTATGCCGATAGAAGCAAATATTGCCGTGGCAGACGAAAAGTACCTTTATCATTTTTCGTATCCTTTACACTTCAGAATTTTTTTCAATCGTAGTTTTGCGCATATATTTCATATCTCATCAATATTCGTAGGATTGATTTACTTTCCTAAGTGCAGCCACATAATCGCAACCTTTTTCTTTCACGTCTTCCGGATTTATCGGATAATGGACATTGTAAAGAACCCCTTTATCTCCAAACATATCCTCCATATAATCCTTCTCTATATGCCCGCCTACGACTTCAAGGCAGATCATAACATGATCATCACCCGGTACAATTTCTTTCTCCCACAAATACCTACACTCAAGGTTCATGAAACATTCAGCGACCATCGGCGCTTCTACCCATGAAGCTTTCTCCGCAGTAAGCCCTGACGAAGTTATCTCATCCGCCTCGAACTGATTGTTCTGTATTGTCTTCATGCAGGCTTCGTATAAATCAGATGACATGAAATTTAGCACTGCTACCTTCTTTTCATTTAAGCTTTGGTAAAGATGTCCTCTCTTATTCACGCTGCATAGAATCACGTAATACCCGCCTCCATGATTCGCACTCGTAAACCCTGCCCATGACTGCATCGTAGCATTTGGCTGTCCATTAGATTTATAGGTTGTGACAAGAAACATCGGTGTCGGTATTCCCATTATAAATTCTTTCCAATCAAATCCGAAGTTTTTTGCAAATTCTCCGTATGTCTCACTCATAGATTCAGGCATTTCTTTGTATTGGTATTTCATCTTTTTCCTTCCCTCCTTACAAAATCCAACATAAGAATTAACTTCAGTCTCCGATATCTTTCCGTTTAACTTCCCGTATCATTTTCTATATATCCTTCCTAAAGCATATTATCCGATTTGCTTCCTCAAATCCCAGCGCCATATGGAATTATTTCTGCAGCGTTCTGAGCCCCTACCCCTCAATGAGTCCTCCATGGAAATAGCATTCGTAAATGACATTTCCTTTATAGCTAATTGTTTCCTTACCATGGAACCATTCAAAATCACCATCAATGCAGCATTCATATTTATAATCACCGTTAGTATGCTCAGCGGGTCCTCTAAATGGCTTTTCCTCCGGAACTAAAAGCAATGCTTCCTTCAAAAAATCTCCGCTGAAGTTTTCTCCGATTACCCTGCCCACATAATTCATGCTCCAGTATGGATTTTTCTTTATCCAAAGCGCCTCTTCTCCGGCAAATTTATTACCTCCAAGATAGGTGTCGTAATACATATAATCGCCATCTTCATATATAAGGTCGTGAGATTTTTCTCTTGAAGATACCGTCTCTGCTCCCTTGCCTGCATATGTTGCCTGTTTAGCCTTAATTAAAAAATCAGTTATCTGTTTATCCATTTTTGATATATAAACATATTTAAATTCAGCTTCCGTTGGATTGTTATAACCATCTTCTTCAACCTTGTTTAGCCTGTAACTGCATTTTTCAAAAAGAGTCTGCATAGCTACATTGCTTGCTCTTGTCTCAGCGCATATTTTCATCAGGTCTGATTTTTTGCATTCTTCCTTAGCATACTCCATAAGTTTCATTGCAAGTCCCTGCTTCCTGTAATCAGGGTGCACTGCAATATTCATGATCTTAAGATAATCATTCTCTCCGCTCCAGTTATACGTAAAAAGGTCCCCTACTATTTTGTCTCCTTCAACTAAAGCATAGTAAGTAGCCCTGTCATCTTCTAACAGATCTTTCCAATCTTCTTCCTTCCAACAATCTGTTGGGAAGCAAAGCTTATCAAACTCTAAAATGGCATCATAGCTTTCCATGCCAAGTTTCTTCATCTCTATCATATTCATAAATCCTTTACGCGTTCCATTCCTTGATCGTAATCATCATGTTGTATCCTCAAATACTATATACCTTGTTTATAAACAATTTTGCACTTTCAGATGTCGTAAATCTTTTGTACTTCGAACCATATGCAGAAAGGTATCCAATAATCTCTTTTCTATCTTTTTCATATTCAAATACCCATTTTATGTTGTAGTAAAGAAACTTTATCGTAGGTTTTGAATTATATTTTTCTTTTCCTGCTCTCTGCCTAATCCAGCGCCGTAATGTTCTTACCAATCTTTTATAGAGTGGTATATCAAGCAGAATGATGTAATCACACTTTTCAAAACTCTCACGTAACAGTTTTCTTGGAGATCCTTCTACAATCCAGTCATCACTGTTTATAATTTTCTGAAATAACTGGTCACGCTCCTTATCATCACGCTTTTTATCACCATTTGGAGTCCGCTCCCAAACAATATTATCTTTCTGATAAAAAGGGACATGATATGTCTCTGATAAATTCTTTGCAAGTGTGGTCTTTCCACTGGCAACTGATCCGATTATATCCAGCTTCATATATTCTGTCCTTCGCTGTCTATTTTGGAAAGAGTATCTTCAACTTCCCTGTCAGAATCTGTCTTTATGAAAGTCCGTCTATTAGTGGTAGTACAATGTCGAGGCGTATCTTTCAATCTCTCAGCAACATGTAGAATTTCCAAATACTCCCTTGCATTCATACCTCTCCTCCTTATATTTCAATCATTTTCTGAATGCCATTTGGTATTACATCAAATCCCAATTTCTTATAAAAACCTTCTTTACCCTTAGCAGATACCCCTCCGATTGTTGTAAATTTCCCTGTAGACGAATTCTTCACAGCATAATCTACAAGATGGTTAACAATCATAGTTCCTATGCCCATGCCTTGATATTCCGGCAGAACAACTATTTCCTGCAGGTACCAATTTCTTCACATCAGATGGATGTTCTGCCAGATAAGTTGCTCCGGCTGATGTCAATTCTTCACGGTCACCATATCCATACAGGACACCAATAGAATCAATGCCTACCTCATTTGCAGCTAAAATATCATTCTCCCTGTCACCCACCATAACCACGTGTGTGCTATCAGTTATTTCACATTGTTCCAACGCATACCTGATTACATCAGATTTGTGTGGGCGTTCCTTATCATCAGCAGTAGCTACAAAGTCAAAGAATTTCTTCAAATCAAAGTGCTTAAGCACCGTGTCGGTTCCAATTGCACTCTTAGAAGTTGCTACAATCAGCTTCTTGCCTTCACTTTTTAAGTCCGACAGTAGTTCCACAATCCCCGGATAAACACTGTTTTCCAGGACGCCGCCCATATTGTTGTAATAATCTCTATACAAGGCAATGGCTCTATCTGTGTCCTCCTCGGAATATCCCAAAATATCACCAAAGGAAACTTTCAGTGGAGGTCCAACAAATTTTCGTAGTTGGCTCCTGTCAACTACCTGCCCTCCCATTTGCTGTATTGCATAAACAAATCCATTCATAATACCGGGGCCTGAATCTGTTAATGTGCCGTCCAAATCAAATAGAATATACTGATATTCATGTTCCATTACCGTACTCCTTAGTGATAAAACTCAATTGCAAAAAGGATTGCTAAAATGGCAATACCATCCCTTGTCTTGTTTTCTCTAAGTAACTCTTTTACATCATCAATAGGCATCCATACTTTTTCTGCAACTTCATCCACGTCCTGGATACTGCCTTCAGAATCCACTTTTGCACCAAATACATGCATCACCTGGTCTGACATTCCGTTTGAAGGATTGTGTGAGCACAAATATTTCAAATCCTTCACCGTGCAGCCTGTCTCTTCCATAACTTCTCTTCTGGCTGCCTCTTCTATTGGTTCGCCATCTTCTACTCCTCCGGCAGGGATTTCCCATTCAAGATGTCCTACGGTGTATCTCATTTCTTTGATCATAAGGATCTCGTCCTTCTCATTAAAAACCACTACCGAAACACCTTCATGATGATGATGAAGCTGATGATATTTTTCTATAACATAACCGCTGGGAAGCTTAACTTTGTCTGCATATAATGTAACTAATCCACATTCATATATTTTTCTTCTTTCAAGCCTTTCCGGCAACTTGATATTCTCTACTTCAGTGCTCATATATAGTCTCTCCTTTTTTGCTGTTTGCAATCACACATTGTCCATTGGCATATGTGAATGAATTATTCTCTATGCTAAAATGCGCTTTTTTAAACTCAGCCACAAGCGTACGCATGAAAAAACCATGTGTAACTACCACACAGTCCTCATTCTTTTCCGTAAGCATCTTCACAAACTGCTTAGCTCTTTTCTTTGTCCGGAGCCTGCCTTCCTTCTGCCTGCTATTATTGAAATACCATTGCATCCTGCCTGTGAAATACCAAAACAGTACCGGTAATTTAACTCTTGAATATAAACTTGCTGATAATGGGACTTCGTTAATCAGATCTGTAGAAATATAATCCTGCTCACCAAAGATATTCCGAGCTGTTTTCCCGGTTCTCGGCAAGGTACTTATGTAGTAACTTAAATACTTCACATCAGGTACAGTGTAGTCTTCCTTCATGATAGGAGCCAGATCATATTGCCTGCAGGCTTCATCAAACTGATCAGATGTGTACCAGAATCCCCAGCGAAAATTCACTTTTCCATGCCTAATTAGAACAACCTTCACCTACACCCTCCTGAAAAAATCATGTACTCCTCCCGTCATCAACCTGAAATTCCATTCAACATATCTTTTAAAGTATCCTGCGTATTCTCCGGCGTCCAATGGCCCTCTACGCATATTTCCGGATTGATTTTTCGGATAGTATCCGAGAGTTTCTCACAAAGATCAGCCCTTTTTACTCCTGTAACGAAATCGTCGCAGGTAGAATCCCCAAGGAATAATGTCTTATCATTCTCTATATATACAACTGTAGAATCATCCGTGTGCGGAGCCTCTGTCTGAATAGCTTTGACAATGCAGCCGCCAAGGTCAAGCGTAATCTCTCCGGAAAAGATCATGTCCGCCTTTACTACAATTACTTCGGAGCCACCGCTATATTCTCTTCTAATGCTTTCATGCATGGCGAAGAATTCACTTGGTCCGTTCTTTTCTATTTTTGTTTTCCATTGCGAAAGGTACTCATTTGTTTTTGCATTCGCCAGGCAAAGCCCGTTCACGGCATGCATTCCAAAAGTATGGTCCCAGTGCCAATGAGTAAGAACCGTCAGAGAAGGCAGTGGCAGGTCCTCTTTTTTCAGAAGTGCATAAAATTCTTTTGTATGAGCCGCAGAGTGACCGGCGTCAATCGCAAGACTCCAATTGTCTCCCTTCACATAGCCAAGATTCGGACGATCCCTCTCCGTTTCGAAAGGCATGTACCATATATGTTCAGATAGTCGTTTCAATTCCATCCTTCATTCCTCCGGGTCCCTTGTTTATAGCGTATCAATCCATTCCTTAGCTGTAGAACAATCCCTAAGCCCCATGCAGCCTGCAAACTGATCATCGTTGTCTTTATCTGCCTGAAGCACTTCCTCTTTAAATTTTTGAAGTTCGTCTGTGTAATTCTCATTTGCCTCTGTAAGGAAAATAGAATCCGCACTTTTGTCTAACTTCTTTTCCATAAGAAGGAATCTGCCTTTTCTCCAATCAGCAAAGCCGCGTTTAACATATCCGTTTTTCTCATAAAGTCTCAGAGCATATGGGTTCTGTGTAAATACATCAAGTCTTACCGAATCGTATCCGGCTTCAGTAAGCTGCGCTTCAATATGATTTAGAACTGCTTTTCCAATCCCGTTATTCTGGAAGGACGGCGAGACGCAGAATCTGTGAATGATACAAGGCTTTTTATTTTCCCATTTGCATTTTAGATACTCACCATCACATTCTTCGCTGATTACATATATCGCAGCAAGCTGACCATCTTTCAGTACCACATACATTGTTTCCTTTTTTATATCTTCAAAAAAATCTTCGTAGACCGGATAGACGTCATCCCACTGCTCTATTCCCTGCTCAGACATAAGCTGCTTTGCCGCTTCAATCATATTGCATATTTCTGTCAAATCCTCTATTGTAGCCAATCTATAGTACATCTTTATAAAAATCCTCCAAATACAACATATTCCTAATATAACAGAAAAAATAGCTATTTTACAGTAAATAAAACTGTCGAACAGCTATTTTTCTGACATTTTATTGTTACACTTTACTCTCCAATCAACTTCAGGAACTTCTTATCGTTCATCTGCTCATTAGTAATATACTCTCCGTCATGGAATAAGGCATAATTCGTAATCGGAGTTGGGGCGTTCCGGGCTTCATCTCTACTCTGAATCTTAATGGCCTTGAACGGGATGTCATTTTTCTTTGCCGTTTCTTCCAGGATTGGAACGTATTTTGCATTAAAAGGGCACTGGTTTGTGTAATACAAAACATATCCTTTTTCAACTATATGCGGATGCTTGGCACATTCCTTGAATCGTGGCGCATCAGCCTTTTTGTCAAAAGGTAAAAACATAAGTTGTATTCCATTATCCGCTTCATCACATACCTCAAAGCCTTTGTACTTAAGAAACTTTGGATCCGCAAGAAAAGGCTTTTTCTTTGCTGCACACAAAATGCATAGTCCTTTCTTACCTTTCTCCTTACTATCCTCTATGCATGCATCAAGAAGCTCAGTAGAATATCCATGCCCTTTGAAAGAGCCTGATACCCACAGACAATCTATGTACATATACCCATCGGCATCAATCGGAACCCAAGCATTCTCAGCAGGAATATACTCTATAAAGCACTTGCCGCGCTCCGCACTTTTCAGGAAAACAAGCCCCTCGTCAAATCTTTCAGCAAGCCATGCTTTCTTAGATGAGACCTGAACATCTTTGTTATTGGAAATTGCACAGCAGATGTGCTCTTCTTCAAGATTATCCTTTGTAACTCTGATATATTCCATGCTTCTTACCTCCACTAGTAAATGAGAGAACATTTATAAACATTTGGTAGCCTTTTTAACAGCTATTTGGGACTATTTTGAATATGGCAGGTCATTATCATCTCTGCAGATAGCAACAAACATTTTGCCTCCAAGCTGAAAACGGATCCAGTTCCATTCCTCCTGAAAATCTTTTGTAACACCCGGCTTTTCCATCAAATACTTTTCAATCCATGGGTACTTCATCTTATAAGCTCCTCCTGTAGTTTTTTCTCATAGCTTCGATTATATTTGCGATCCTCACTCTCGCTTCCTTAGGTTCAAGAAGCTCCGCCTTATCACCAAAGGTCAGTATCCAGGTGATCAGATTATCCATGTCCGTATAGTCCGCCGAAAACAGCAATCTTCCATCTTCGACCTCTGTATAACACTCCGGTCCAAATTCTTCGATCAGCCTCCATTTGACATCTGCCTCAAACAAAGCCTTTACTTTTATTCCACCCGGAAATACTTTTTCCGTGGACAGGTCCGGTGTAGGCGCATTTCTGCAGACAAACATTGAATCCGACATCATAACCTTATCCATGCGATTAAGCTTGAACAGACGGAAGTCCTTTCTTTCCTTGCACCAGGCCCATACATACCAACTGGACCATTTGAAAACTATGTAATACGGTTCAACTTCCCGAGTGCTCTCACCACTTTGATTGTAGTATGTAAACTTCAGGATATGCCTGCTTTCAATTGCGTTCTGAATAACTTCTATTTTCGGAGCCAGCGATTCACGATACCAGGACGAGAGATCAATCAAAATAGAATCTCTGCCGCTTACAAACTCAGAGGATCCCGCCTGAATCTTCTCCATAAGCTGACCGTAATACCTGCTGCCGCTCACGCTATCAAGACTCCTCAGCCCTGCAAGGATCATCTGCATATCCTTAGATGTCAGGAGAGTCCTGTCCATCCGATACCCTTCCATGATGCTGATTCCTCCGCCAATTCCCTGGGTGGTTTGTATCGGGATCCCAGCTTTACACAGAACATCAATATCCCTATTGATGGTTCTTTTCGACACCTCAAAACGCTCTGCCAGCTCAGGTGCTGTAGTTTTCTCTTCCTGAAGCAATACAGAAAGTATTCCAATCAATCTGTCTATCTTCATTTTTGTTCACTCCGTTATCATCATATCATCCTAAACATGCCATCTGTATGTCATGTTTAGTATAACATTTTCCATCAATCCATAAAAAGACCATCTTATTCTTCAAAGATGAGCCATTGATCCATTCCGGCTCCAAGCTTCTCATTGGGGCGTTCATCAAAACCAAACTTCTTGTAGAATGGTTCTTTCCCCTTGGCTGCCATTAGACACATCTTTACCTTATAGCCGGGCTTAGCATCTGCTTTGATTCTGTCGATGCAGTTCTCAACAAGCTTTCTTCCGATACCCTGCCCCTGATATTCCGGGTCCACGATAACATCAGATAAAAAAGCTATATATCCACCATCCCACAAAAGCCGCACGACACCGATTGCTTTTTCACCATCCCTGACACATCTGATCATATATGCATTATCAAGTCCGGCCTGTGCTTCTTCCAAAGGAAATTCGCACCATCCGACTTTCCTGCGTAGTTCCATATACTCTTGCGCTGTAATGTCACCTACATAATTGATCATGTACTACCTCCCGAAACAGCTTGTGATTTTTGTTTTAAGCAAGCGCTTCCTTAAGCTGTTATCAAAAAAATATATATTCTCGGTCTCTTCATTTGCTACAACGCAGCTGTCATCCCAGCCATAACGTTTGCACAAAGATTTATTAAAGTCATAGTGAGAAATCGGATCATCTTCGGAAACATTCATGATTCCAATATAATCACTGCCCGCAAGTTCAATTATTGCTTCAGCAAGTTCATTCACTTCCACTATGCTGAATATTATGTTATTAGCCCTGACATACTGCTTTCCCGAATCCACGTACTCTTTTAATTTGAGGCTCCTTATGTCCATCTCACCATACGGGTTAATTCCATATATACTGCCGGGGCGTACGATACAATAATTTGCCATTTTCCTTATGATATTCTCGGACTTTATCTTGCCGTTAAAATAGTGATAATTATACGACTCTTCTGTCCGCAGGAAAGGTGTCACATCCTCAGACATATTTTTTTCATAGGCTACTGAAGTTGAAACAAAGATGAGCCTTGCATCTCCTACCACATCACAAAGAGTCGGCATTACCTTGTCAGCAATTTCCTCCTCTGCGCTATGGTTCATGACTGTCCAGATGATCACATCAGGAGCATAGCCTTCCATAATCCGGGTTAAACTTTCAGTATCCATAACATCCAGCTTTACAAGCTCGTCCTGCTTTTTGTGTTTACTGTATGTACCAAGAACATCTACGCCGCTCTTTTTCAATTTATAATAAATCGTCCCGCCAAGAAAGCCACTGGCTCCTATTATCAGTACCTTCATAATCTGTCTTCCCCAACTAAATCATATATGTCTTTACCGGTTTTTTCTTCAAAATATGCTTTCAGCCTGATATTCGAATCCCACTTTGTCTGCGGAAAGCTTCCATAACGACGTTTGACATCATTCATGCGATCTTCGATGTTCATCACGCCATCGCTCCCTGCAAGCGCATCACAGAGCTGAATCAGCCTGTCGTATTCATCTGCTTCTATTTTTCCAAGCTCTGTCTTAACAAGTTCATACTCCTCATCCGAGGTATCTACTCTGCCAATATACTCATCCAATCTCATATTATTGAAGGAGTGCGTAAGACAAACTCTGGCCACCTCATCATACCCGAGAGACATCATATATGAATATCCGTCCGAGACATGCCCCAAATGCCTTACTCCAAACTTTCTTCCTATATCATGGAGAAGCCCCAATATATATGCTTTCTCCGGATTCATACCATCACACGCCTGTGCAATTTTCTCTGCGCAGTGAGCAGCCACGCGGCTATGGTCACCCCACGGTCCGGGATTACAACTCTCCGCTTCCTTAAGTAATCTTTCCGCTTCTGTTCTTGTCGGTAACATCATTCTCCTCCAAATCCCCCTGAGTCTTTTCATTTAACATATCACATCATAAAGCCTGCCCCAAGGGCAAAGTCAATGTGAATATACAGCCTTACCTTCGGACAGATACCTTTACAATTATTTTGAATTAGCTTTATACTAGGTTCTATGCAAAAATAATTTTTCGGGAGGATTTATTATGAACAAAACAAATAAGAAACCACTTATTATAGGAGCGATAATTCTGGTAGTGCTGATAGCTGTATTCGGCGTTGTCTATACTCTGAACAAGCCGGCAACACATACCGGTTCTAAAGATATCGTTGTTGAAGTAACCGGAAGCGACGGAAAAACCACTGACTATAAGCTTTCAACCGATGCAGAATATCTAATCCAGGCAATGGATGAACTGTCCTCAAACGGTTCAGGCTTTTCATATTCGGGAACAGATAGTGAATATGGCATTATGGTTGAATATATCAATGGCGAAAAAGCAATCTATGCTGAAGATGCAGCTTATTGGTCACTTTATGTAAACGGAGAATACGGACAGTATGGCGCTGATTCACAACCCGTAGAAAGCGGCGACACCTATACATGGGCTTATGAGAAGGCTCAGTAATAAAATAAAAACTAACTAAGGATCTCACAAAAATGACCGGAAACACAAAACAATTTTCCATTTTAGATATAGCTCAGATAGGAATTATGGTAGCCATAATAGAGGTTTCCAAGTTCGCCCTGAGCGGAATGCCAAACATTGAACTTACGAGTTTTTGGCTCATCATGTTCACGCTTTTCTTTGGATGGAAAATTGTTGCTGTAGTTCCGGTCTTTATTTTGTTGGAAGGCTCCTTATACGGAGTCCATCTATGGTGGATCATGTATCTCTACGCCTGGCCGCTTCTTGTAGCCATAGCGCATATTTTCAGAAAAAATACCTCCGCATTTCTCTGGGGTATCATATCGGGTATATTCGGACTATGTTTTGGTGCTCTGTGCTCCATCCCGTATTTTTTTATCGGATTGTCAACAGACGGTTTGTCTGCTGGCTTTAGATCTGCCTTTACCTGGTGGGTAGCCGGTATTCCCTGGGATTTCGTACACTGCGTGGGGAACTTTACAATAATGCTTGTTCTTTACCATCCGATATCAAAGGCCATGAAATGGATTCAAAAAGAAACTTTATAGATCATTTGATATATATTCTAATACTGTATTTAGGCATATTCGTCTGTGCCTGCCCACCGACATACTGAGTGTTTCCTACATTATTTTTCCATTGCCCGGATAATAGGCTCCATAGGCGTTATTACCTGCAGATCCGCCAAGATTCGACCAACTAAGCCCCGCTTCACTCGCGCTTGCAGCATCATGCACCCCTGAGTAGTATAATTCGACATACCAAGGAAGTCCTGATTGTTCAACAGGTCCTTACGTCAGTTGCCATATTTGCTACATGAGTTGCACTTTTAAAGTGCCGTTCTCAGCCTTCTCTCTTCTCAAGCCTCATCATAAAGATAGAGTACTCATCATTCTGAAAATCAAGATCGGGTGAGTTCTCTCCGCCGCCGTTTGTACTGCGCTTTATCTCGGCGTAGAATTCCTCGCCCTGATTAACGATGTCCATGACAGAAAGAGCAATACCGTTTTCCGAAGCAATAGAACAGAAGTCAGAAAGCGGGTTTGCAGAATTTCTTGTTGCAAGGAGCTTATTTTTCAGGTCTTCGTTTTTTGCGGCAAGTTCCAAAAGTTCATCAAGTTTTTCAGTAATTTCCATAACAACCTCCCATTTTTTTCTAAAATCATACTCTGATTGCAATACAAATTACTCGCACCACCATTGCAACAATCCATGCCACTGCGCACTGCCATAGCACAACGCACAAAGCATATTTTGCTCCGAGCTCACGCTTAATTGAAGCGATGGCTGCAACGCAGGGTGTATAGAGAAGAGAGAACACCAAAAGCGTAGCTGCAGCGGTAGTTGTAAGCGCGGTTTCAACGCCTCCTTCAAAGAGCACTCCCATAGTGGATACCACACTCTCCTTAGCAATAAAGCCTGTGATAAGAGAAGTCACAACTCTCCAGTCGCCAAGTCCCAGAGGCTTAAATATCGGAGCAAGAAGCCCTGCTACCGTCGCCAGAATACTCGCGCCGGAATCGCTCACAAGATTAAAGTGAAGGTCAAAACTCTGTAAAAACCACACTGCAATAGTTGCAAGGAAAATTATGGTAAATGCTCTTGTCAAAAAATCCTTTGCCTTTTCCCATAAAAGCTGCAACACACTCTTTACACCGGGCATTCTGTAGTTTGGAAGCTCCATAACAAACGGAACTGCTTCACCTTTAAACAAAGTATTCTTGTAAATCAGCGCGATTAAAATTCCCACAAGGATTCCGAGAAGATATAATCCGATAGTTATGATGCCGCCCTGTTTCGGGAAAAATGCACTTACAAAGAAGGCATAAATAGGCATCTTGGCTGTACAGCTCATAAAGGGCGTAAGCAGAATCGTCATCCTTCTGTCTCGCCTTGACGGAAGCGTCCTGGTCGACATTACCGCAGGAACAGTGCAGCCAAAGCCTATGAGCATCGGTACAATACTTCTTCCGGACAAACCTATTCTTCTCAGAATTTTATCCATAAAGAATGCAACTCTTGCTATGTAACCACTGTCCTCCATAAGGGACAGGAAAAAGAACAAAGTGACAACTATCGGAAGAAAGCTAAGTACACTTCCAACACCTTCAAAAATACCGTTGATCACAAGCCCCTGTATAACCTCGTTAACTCCGGTGGACAGCATCAATGCTTCAACCTGTTCTTTCAGCAAATCTATTCCCGATGCAATGATATCCTGTAAAAAAGGTCCTACCGCGATAAACGTAAGATAAAATACCAGTGCCATAATCAGGATAAAGCAGGGAATGGCAGTCCATTTTCCGGTGAGAATCGCATCGATTTTCTCCGAGCGGATACGCTCCTTGCTCTCTCCCGGCTTAACTACCGTCTGTTCACAGACACGCTCAATGAAATCGTAGCGCATGTCGGCAATAGCAGCGCTTCTGTCCATGCCGCTTTCCTTCTCCATCTGAACAATAGTATGCTCTATCATCTCAAGCTCATTTTCATCAAGATCCAGCTTTTTGAAAACAAGCATATCTCCCTCAATTGCCTTTGTAGTTGCAAATCTTAAGGGAAGTCCGGCTCTCTCCGCGTGGTCCTCGATGATGCTTTGCACGGTGTGGATCGCTCTGTGAATTGCTCCGCCGTGGTCACTCTTTTGGCAGAAGTCCTGCTCAACGGGTTTTTCCTGATAAGTTGCTATGTGAAGAGCATGTCGTATAAGCTCGTCAACGCCTTCGTTTTTGGCTGCGGAAATAGGTACCACCGGCACTCCCAGAAGTTTCTCCATCCCGTTGATGTCGATGGAACCGTTGTTGCCCTTAACCTCATCCATCATGTTAAGTGCCACAACCATAGGGATTCCCATCTCAAGAAGCTGCATTGTAAGATACAGATTTCTCTCTATGTTCATGGCATCTACAATATTGATAATTGCCTTGGGATGTTCCTGCAAAACAAAGTTTCTGGAAACTATCTCCTCACTGCTGTAGGGCGACATCGAATATATTCCCGGAAGATCCGTCACAAGTGTATCTGGATGCTCCTTTATGGGGCCGTCCTTTCGGTCAACGGTGACGCCGGGGAAATTACCGACATGCTGATTGGAACCCGTCAGCTGATTAAAAAGTGTGGTCTTGCCACAGTTCTGATTACCCACAAGTGCGAAGGTCAAAAGTGTTCCTTCCGGTAGTTTATGTCCCTCGCCCTCTGTATGATATATTCCGTCTTCACCAAGACCCGGATGTTCCGAATTCTCGATTTTAGTGATTCTGTCGTGCTTGTTCGTACGCTCCGGTATCTTCTCTATCTCGATTTTCTCTGCTTCCGAGAGTCTTAGAGTCAGCTCATATCCGTGAAGCTGCAGCTCCATCGGATCCCCCAGGGGAGCGAATTTTATTACGGTGACTTCAGCACCGGGAATGATTCCCATGTCCAGAAAGTGCTGACGAAGGGCACCGCTTCCTCCTACAGTTTTTATGACGGCCGACTGACCGATGGGTAGTGATCTTAAGTTCATTGATTCTCCTATTTATCCCCTCATCCGGCGCTTCGCGCCACCTTCCCCCCAAGGGGAAGGCTTATATTTTGGGGCATATTCATTTATGGAAATATGCGCAGGCGATGGCGCCGGGACCTGCATAGGTTCCGATGGTGGCACCAACGTGTGCGATCGGAATGTCGTCGACATCCCCTTGATATATGTGCCTACTGTCCTCTTTGTATTTTAATAAAAGAGCATCAGAAAGCCCTGTATATGCAAGACAGACCGGCTTGTCAAAATCAATTCCGCCGTGCTGATTGATATACTGAATAAGAAGATTGTTGCCGTTTCTGGAGCCTCTTGCCTTACCGACAACATTTACCACGCCGTTATCAATGGTGATAACCGGCTTGATGGAAAGAACTCCGCCCGCAAAAGCGGCAGCTGAGGATATACGTCCACCCATCTTGAGGTACTCGAGAGTATCGAAAACAGAAATGACCCTCGCCTTCTTTTTTTCTTCCTCGATGGTGCTGACCAGTTCTTCAAAGCCCATTCCGGCATCGCGAAGTCTGACTGCGCGCTCAACAATTATATATTGGGATATGCAAAACTGCATAGTATCAACAACATGTACCTTGCCTTCAAATTCATCGGCAGCTATACATGCACTCTGATAACAGCCTGATACAGCATGCGAAAGAGTAAAACAGATAACATTATCGCCCTCTTCCACTGCCTTCCTGAATTCCTCACCATACTCAAAAGGCGGGATCTGACTGGTCTTAGGAAGTTCATCCGATTCAACAAGTCTCTCATAAAACTTATTGTAGGGCATGGTGACGCCGTCAAGAAATTCCTCCTCACCAAATCTGACCTTGAGAGGAATGACTGTTATTCCCCACTCTTTTGCGGTCTCCTGTGAAATGTCGCTGGCTGAATCAGTTATTATTCTTATTCCCATGATTTTTACCTCATTAATTTCTTACATCAAAAATATGTTAATTAAGTAAAAATGAGTAGCCATTTATCACAGCTACTCAAATTTTACATTTATTGATAAATCAAGTCAAAACATACTCGTATATTTATGACATCTTAGATACATGCTCAAACTGATTTATCATATCCTTATCAGGCTCTGTTGTAAGAAGACTTACAACAACGATTGCAATGATAGCAACTAAAAATGCGGGTGCAAGCTCGTAGAGATTCCATACACCTCCGATTGGTCTTACAAGATATTTCCAGATAAATACCATTGCACCGCCGGCTACCATGCCTGCAATTGTTCCATACTTGTTAGAACGCTTCCAGTAAAGTGACATGATCATTGCAGGTCCGAATACAGCACCAAAACCTGCCCATGCAAAGGATACGATTCCGAATACAGAGCTGTTGGGATTCCAAGCGATTATAACACCGAAAACAGCAACAGCGATAAGTGTAGCTCTTGCAGTCAGCATTGCAGTTGTCTCTGAAAGGCTTATTCCGAGAGTCTCCTGAACGATATTCTCGGACACTGCGGATGAAGCAGCGATAAGCTGTGAGTCTGCGGTGGACATTGTTGAAGCAAGAATACCTGCAATTATCATACCTGCGATAAGAGCAAATACAAAGTTATGCTCACTAATCTGATTTGCAAGTACAACTATAAGTGTCTCTGCCTTGGAAGCACTTGTAGGATCCTCAATAAGAGATTCCAGAACTCCTGACTGAGTCATTGCACGACCTACAATACCAAGAACTACTGCAATACCGAGTGAAAATACAACCCATACGGATGCAATTCTTCTTGAGAGCTTAAGCTCCGAGGATTTACGGACTGCCATGAATCTGAGAAGGATATGCGGCATTCCGAAGTATCCGAGTCCCCAACAGAAGGTTGTAATCTTACTGAAAACACCGTAAGAATCGGCTGAACCCGTCGCATTATTATAAGTGGCATTTACATCAAGGAAGCCCTTCATATTCTCAAGATTGGATGCAACAGCTGACATTCCGCCCGCTGCCACAACTCCGTATCCAACTACGAAAACCAGCGCAGCCGTCATTACGATTGACTGGATAAAGTCAGTCTTGGATGCAGCCAGGAAACCACCGGTTGTCGTATATCCGACGATGATAACAGCTGCAACGATCATTGCCAGCTGATAGTTTACACCAAAAAGTGATGAAAACAGTTTGCCGCAGGCTGAAAAGCCGGAAGCGGTATATGGTACAAAGAAGATCAGAATAAAAGCGGCTCCGATACACAGGATTACATTACTGTCATCCTTGTAACGCTTCTTAAAATAATCCGGAATCGTGATCGCATCCAGCGCCTCTGTGTAATTTCTTAGTCTCTTTGCCGTAAGAAGCCAGTTGAGATAAGTACCTACAATAAGACCGAACGCTGTCCATCCGGCATCAGCAATACCTGAGAAATATGCAACTCCGGGAACACCCATGAGCAGATAAGAACTCATGTCAGATGCCTCAGCACTCATAGCTGTTACAAAGGGTCCGAGCTTTCTTCCGCCAAGATAAAAATCCTTGACGTCATTGGTATCCTTTGAGCTTACAAAACCTACGAGCAGCATTCCGGACAGATAGACCAGAATCGAAATGATAATTCCAATTTGTGAGAGTGTCATTTTCCAATCCCCTTTTCCTTTTTTCATAATGATAAAACGCTTTATCATTTTAACACATTAAAGGATTAAAGGAAACTATTTTATAACACAATCCTTTCAGATCAGCTTGCAAGGTCTCTTCTGTTAAAATTCCAAAAAGCAAATACCACACAAAGTACAAGAACTACAGCAGCAGTTACCAGCGCCTTAGCCGGCGTTTCCGTCTCAGTAAAAATCTCTGCGGCATTACAATAAGAATACGGTCCCACAAAGAGGTAATCCTTAAGATCCGGCACAACTCTTCCCATCACATCATAGCTGTAGCAAAGAAGCGCGATTCCAAGCCCAAGGCCTATCCTGTTCTTCCCTGCAAGTGATGATAATCCAAAGCAGATTCCCGCAATCTCAGCATTCATGAGAAGCTGCGTCCCCATAAAGGTAAAGAACTGGTCCATAGGCATCTCCTCGCCGAGTATATTAAAACCAATGACATAAAAACCGGTGCATACAGCTGTGAAAATAATGATCATAATGGCAACGCAAAGCCCCTTCGCAGCTATTATCCTTGACCTTGAAAGAGGAAGTGAAAACAGGAACTCGCCGCTATGTCCATCCTCTTCCTTTGATATGATGCTTATTGCTGTAATCGCTGCAAACATCCCGCTTCCAAGTCCGTGAACCGCACCGATCTCTGTTGAAAAATATCCCTTCAGGGTTGCAATACTTAAGGTACTCATTCCAAAGGCGTCCGAAAATGCCCCCATGTTGGAAAAGGCATCAGCCATTTCCTTCATATCTCCCTGCATTGAATCGTAAAGCAGTATGCAGAAAAGCCCGAGTATTCCAACCGAAAGGCTCCATATAAGCAGATTCTTAAAATTCTGAATCAATTCTCTTTTTAAAACCGTTCTCATGATTCTTCCTCCTCGTCCTCGTAAAAACTCAAAAATGTCTCATCATCAATATGCGGCGACTCAAGCATGGTTAGTCTCCCCTCCCGCATTATTGCTGCATGCCTGCAGTACTTATCTACCTCTGACAGCACATGGGTGGAAAGAAGACAGGTGGCTCCCTTATCAACGTACTCATTTATAAGTGAGAAAAAATGCTTCTGGATAAGAGGGTCAAGTCCGCTCGTTGGCTCATCGAATACGAAGAGCTTGGGCTTATGCTGCATGGCACAGGTGATGCTGACCTTTTTCCGATTTCCAAGTGAAAGCTGTTTAATTCTCTTTGTTGTATCGAGCTTTAATCTCTCGCAGATTTTTCCTGCTTCTTCCGAGTAATCACCGCCTCTAACATCAGCGGCATATTTTATGACATCGGACACCCTCATTGAATCGTAGAACCATGCTTCAGATGGCATGTAACCTACTTCCCGGAGGATCTTTTCATGATCACGGACGCTGTCCATTCCAAGTATATTTATGCTTCCGGACTGAAATTTAAGAAACCCGAGCATGGAACGTATCGTGGTGGATTTCCCCGCTCCGTTTGGTCCGATGAACCCGAAAATATCCCCTTCTTCCACGCTGAGTGAAACATCTATAACGCCCCTGCTTTTTCCGTAGCTCTTTGTAAGATTATTTATCTCTATTACTTTCTTACTCATAACGCACCCCTTCCTTTTTTACTGTTTTTCCTCTCTATAATTAACAAATATCAGAAATAAAAAACGGGAACAATATCTGTTCCCGTAAGGTGCACAATTTCGCCGCTATCATTCACTTTTTTTATGTCTGGTCTGGAATAATTTAAGATCTTCGTTGAGCTTTTTATCATCAATCCGGCGCTTTGATCTGTAGATCAGGAAGACACAGAAGTAAGTGAAAAGGATGTATGCCGCAAAGATTAAGGTGACAATGATGTTCCTGTCAAACCAGTTTCCAAACCAGGAAACCACTGAGTAGAGCGCCGTACATATGATCATTCCGGCCACTTCTTTTACCCCCATACTATCGGCCTCATCGAAGTTCCAGAGCACGTACACCTGAATGTAACCTATGATGTAGCAGGTAAAGATGAGCACGGCCATATGCAGAATACTTGCATCAAAGATGCCGTTCAGCATCCTGTAGCAGCAATAGTAAAAGAGAATCGCAAAAAAATACAGGCAGGCCTTGAACTCTATTCCGATTTCCTTTGTAAGATACAGTTCCCAGAGGGTGATTTTTTTTTCGTCCTTCATACTACCGTTCTCCCTTCAAAAGTCTTCTGAAATCCGATGCATAACGCCTTGAAATAATAATGTGCTCACCGCCCTCCATAGTTGCATCAATGCGATTTGAGGACAGACTCTTTAGCGCCGTAACTCTGTTGACATTCAGAACCATAGACTTGCTGCATCTGAAAAAACTCCCATCGTCCAGGTCTGTCATAAATGAGTTTAATGAACCATCGATTTTCAGGACCTTGTCCCCGGAATAGGCAAATAATTTGTCATCGACAGATTCAAGGTATAAGAGCTCTTCGATGTTAATACATTCCGTTCCGGTCTCGGTTTTGCCCCACAGTCTGCTGCCGGTACCTTCAAGAATCCCTATTATTTTGTTGAGATCAGGAGTAAGCTCTTTGTATCTTATAACGATACTTTCCTCGCCCTCGCTGATTTTTTGGATGTCTGTTTTCATGTCACCGCTTGTCCATATCAATAAATTCCAGAATAATCGCCGCAAGAGCTGCATATATTATTGTCCAGATTATCAGCCATATCCAGCACTTAACGACTACCCCTCTGTCAAAATTAAAGTCAGGATTCTGATTCAACGAACCTGATTCCTTAAGAATTGCATCGCGCTGATCGTTTTCCTCAATCATCTTGAAGGCTTCCAAAAGAGGCTTTTCTCCCTCTACCTCGTAGTCCTTCATTTTCAGAGCGTTATTCCATACAGAAACCATCGGGAGGGAGTTGTAATTTCCCTGCGCACATAGGGCTGTAAGCCCCCACTTTGTAACAGTGATATTGGTAAAGGGCATAGCCTGCTCCGGAAGATTAAAAAAGCTGCCTGAAAACAAGAGCTGTACAATCAGCATAAATGGCATTATCGTCATGGCAGTTGTCGTAGTTCTTGCAAAGGATGATATAAGAAGTGCCAGCATATCGGCAGCATAGGTTATAAGAAAAAGTGTTATTCCTATATCAACAAGAGGCCACGCTGTGAAGAGGCTCTCTGAAGGCATCTTAACTTTCATAAAGATGCATACGTTTATGGTTATCACAACCTGCGCAAGACATAACAGTGCCTGATAGATCATGTGCGCCGCCACATAGGAACTGATGTGCATTCCCGATCTATGTTCTCTTTTTACAATTGCCCGCTCTCTGCATATCATCTGGATTGAGTTGAAAAAGCCGTTCCATACACATATACAGGCAAGAGCAAACGTACCCATCAGGGTTCCTTCCATGGTAACAAAGATATTCTTTCCCACCGCAAAGGAAACAAGTCCTGCTATAACCGCTGACATCGGAAGCACCTTCCAGTCGTTCTGGAAAAGAAACATTCTGAAAAGCTTTCCAAGATAAATAAAGGTCTGTATAAAACGTCCGGTGTGTCTTAACCTCACTTTTCTCATACCATCACCCCACATTTTCCTTTACTCTGTCAGCATACTTTTCAACAAACTCATCTGCTTTTCCTTCTCCGCCTTCATCCTTCTGGTTTATGGTAAGAAGGATATCCTCCATGGAATCCTTACCGAAAAATTCATAAGCTTCATTTACAGGTCCGTACCAGGCAAGGCGGCCTGTCCTCGTCTGATCCTTGGCAAGAACTATGACATCATCAAAAAGATCTATTACTCTGTCGGGAGTATGAGTAATTACTACCACAATTTTCCCCTCGTCGGCAATCTGCCTAAGTTTCTCAAAAAGATTCCTCGCCACAACACCGTCAAGTCCCGAATCCGGCTCATCAAGAATAAACAGCGTGGGATCGGATATAAACTCCATTGCAATGGAAAGTCTCTTGCGCTGTCCGCCGGAGAGCTTCTCGACAAGATTGTTCTTAACCGAGGCAAGGCCAAACTGTTCAAGAACCTCTTCCACTCTCTTCATCCTGTCCTGAAACGATATATTTGAAGGTAATCTCAGCGTTGCTGCATCACTAAGAGTCATAAGAACCGTATCATTCCCCCTCATCAAATCTTGCTGCGGAACAAAGCCGATATCATACTTCATACTTGTATAGTCTTTATAAACATCCTCAGAATCAAGCTTTATTTCAGCATCGGCCTGCTCATAACCGGTAACTGCATTCAGGTAAGTTGTTTTTCCTGCTCCGGAACCGCCAAGAAGAAGTACCATATGTCCCTTGGGAATAGTCATATGGATATCTTTTAAAAGGACTTTTCTCTTGAAGAAATCGATTACCGATCTGTTCCTGATATTAACCGTAAGTCCCTCATCAGCTACTGTAATATCTTCGCCAAACTCCTTTGCTCCTTCAATATCCTTAAGATCCTGTACTTTTCGAGTCGGTACAAGTTTTTTCGAAAAGCCCCAATAAAGAACAGTAAACCATTCCAAAAATATGAATAGCCATATCCATCTTTTTCTTCTGCCAAAGACATCAATAAGTCCCAGATATATCTTTATCTCAAAAATAACCTGAGCTACCGCAATCCCGACTAAGGGTATTGCGAGTAGTGCCAGGAGCATGTCATGTCCATTTAGTAAAGCAATAGCTATTCCAATCACATATATCAGGCATGACAGAATAGTATATGTTCTGCCCTCTTTCTCTTTATCTGCGCACAGGCTTAAATGATATTCTCTGAGCACAGGGATAAATGCCCATCGCTTTTGCACTCCGCACTTCTCGAATATTTTCATATATCCGATGCTGACTAATATGAAAGAGACTCCATCTCTGACACAATTCAATACTGTATTCATAGTATCTATATTTATATTCATATAGAGCGCGCTCCTTTTCATACTGATATATATCAAATATACCATAAAGCGTTTATATTATTACCACTATACGTTCTGAATTTTATATAAATTTTTTTCCGTTCTCAATTTCATTAAAAACGCCTGACAGCAGACATTTTACCGCTGTCAGGCATATATAAGAGAAAAGATATGGAAAAGCTTATTTAATCCAGAGTGCTGTAAAAGCTGTCAATATTCTCCTCAGGGAGCTTTACCGGCTCCCAGCCGTAATCCTTATACTGGGTAATCTCAAGGTTATTGGCTGCTACATAATTGGCAATGATCTGTGCTCTTGTCTTCTCTTTAGCCTCTGTATCTTCATTCATTTTTGTGAACTCATCATAGTGCTTACCGAATATCTTCTTTGCTGTAGGTGTATAATCGGATCCATCTTCGACCATCTCAAACTCGGTAACCTCATAGCCTTCATCTGTGCTCTTGATGTGAATACATCCGGGGAAGGATCCGCCGGATACCATCTCCAACGTATCTCCATTCAGTTCATAGTTGTAATACCAGAAATCACCCCATACCTTTATATCATTCTTGTCGCTCTCATCCTCAGCCACAATGTTCAGGCAAGGAATTCCGACATCCGCTTTTTCAAAATGCTGACCGCACTCATCGATGATGTACTGATAAAGGACTGAATAAAAAAGTTCAGGTCCCGGATACTCGTATGCCGGAAGTACTGATGCCTTTGCCATATCAGCTTCGGGATCTTCCGTATTCTCATCCATAGTCTCTACAGAAGCCTGCGCTGTAGCTGCTTCTGCCACCTCTTCCTCATCTATTGTTTCAATGTTTTCAGTATTCTCTTCCACGTTATTATCTTGTGTAAAAGGGTTCTCTGCGCTTCCGCAGCCTGCAACCAAAACCATTGAACATATTAAAGCTATCGCTGTTTTCTTCATCATTACTTTTTTCCTCCTGGATCTGTTGAATGAACGGAAATGTGTTTTACTGATTACACAATACCAAAATAATTATCACACAACTTGCACACTGCCGGTTATAAACATTTTCATAAAAATCTTAAAAGAATCTTCAGAATTTAATTGAACAAAAATGACCAATTTAATGGTATATTTATATCTGTGTATTTAAAACACATATTTATTTGAGGGGACAATAAAATGGGGGTATTTATTTACGGACATGGATGAAGAAGTTAAAAAGGGGTATTTTTCTGTACTACGGCTGGGATTTCTAATAGCAGCTGTAATTTTCGTTGCACTTACAGGTGTTCTGTTTTTTATTTCAAGCAGATATCAAAAATATGAAACAGTTCAGGCTTATATCACAGATGTAAGCTCCAGATACAGAACTACCGATAAGGGGCTCTGCACTGAATATACTTATATGGTTCATTGGTTCTATGATGGGAAATGGCATGTTTCCAAAGAATTATCAGAAGAAATTGAGCCTGATATCAATCTTTCCCAAGTCAAGGTGAATCCTATAACTCAGAAAATAATGATGAAGGATACCGGGGCGTTTTTAGTAGGCGCTATCGCAGCATTGATTGTTGCTATATTATGTCTTATCGCTTTTATATCACTCACTGTAATCACAAAAACACGTGAAAAAGAGTTCACCGGCGAAAACGGACTCCTTGGCGAGAAAGCAGCATTAACTGAATAAGTATTAAAAAAATGTTAAAAATGGCAGTTTTAATCAACTGCCATTTTTTTACGTTGTATAATTAAAAGTAGTGTGCAATTTTGTTATTGTACTTATGCAGCCTTTCGACGCGGAGGATTATGCTATGACGATGGTACCGATAGAGGTTCAGATTAAACCTTTTATTTTTTTAATACTGTTCATAAGCTTTTTGTCATTAAACATTATATATTCCAAGACCAATGAAAACCTTGGTAACAAAAGAGAGATACATGCGTTTAAGGGCATGCTTGTGTCTTTTATGGTCTATATTTTGGAAGATTTAAGGCTTCTTTTCGGGGATAGCTTTTACTCTGCATTGCCAAGGCCTGTTGTGCTTTTTATTATGTCTACGGGTTTTACCTCCATGTCGTTTGCATGCTTTTTCTGGTTCCTTCATGTACGCGCCAATCTGAACAGGCCATCAAATTTCACAAAAATATACTCTCTGAACTTTTGGTCTGTTCTGATACACATTCCTTTATTTCTGGTTCTTATACTGCTTTATACTCCCCTGCACGTATTTGTCTATGAGCTTTCAGGAAACGGCCCTGTCTTCAAACCCATGCTTTCTTTTATATTGTTGATGGATTATGTCTATCTGATTGCTGCTACCGGCATCTCCATTCACAACAGAAGGCTTGCCAAAACCAGGCATGAGAAAAAGAAATATAACAGCCAGATTATTTTCATACTGTTTTTTACCATCAATGGCATTCTGATAGCATTCTTACTGAATCTCCCTGCCATAGAATTATGTATTATTCCGGTCGTTTTGAAACTTTTTGTAGAATTACAGGATTCGCAGATTTATACAGATGCTCTTACCAAGCTGTATAATCGCAGGCGTATGGCTGATATCATAAATGAAGAACTCGCCACCTGCAGTGCGGATGATCCGCTAACCATTATCATGGTTGATCTGGATTATTTTAAGAGTATTAACGATATTCTTGGACACGACGAAGGAGACAAGGCTCTGGTTGCCATATCCAAAGCCATGCGCAAAATCCTCCTGCCAAGAAATGCCGTTGCTGCAAGATGGGGTGGAGATGAATTTGTCATCGCAGGGAAAGATGCAGAGCTTGCTTCCGAATTCAGGAATCTACTCTCAAATGCCCTTGAAGATGATAAAACTCTAAGCTACACCCCAATATTCAGCACAGGTACTTATATATGTACTTCCCCTGCCACACCCTTCGAGCAGGCTCTGTCCAATGCGGATTCTGCCCTGTACAAGGACAAGGAAGAACGTCATAAGACCTTCGGCGACTTTATAACGAGACTGAATGAAATTAAAAAAGGATCATGAATCAAAGAACTGACGTCCATCGTCAGTAACAGCTCTATCTGACTGAGGATACTCAAAGATTGCCTGATTATCCGCATTCTTCTCAAGATAGTCAGCAAACTTTTCAGCATGCAGCTTGGCAAGCCAGAGATTGTGCATAAGGTAATTGCCGCAGTTTTCCTCATTGGTTCCCGGAACACTGTCAAAATCCGCACAAGATTTAAACGCTCTGAGAAGAAGGTCGTGTATCTCCTTAGGCGCACGACCACCCTTTAAAATGAGATAAAATCCTGTGAGGCAACCCATCGGTCCCCAGTAGATTACTTCATTTTTCCAATCAGGGTCGTTTCGAAGATATGTTGCAATAAGATGCTCAAGTGTGTGCATTGCAGCTACATCTACAAAAGGCTCCCTATTGGGTCTTGTAACCCTTATATCATATGTTGTAATAACATTTCCACCGATCTCATCCTGTCTGCTGATGAAAATACCGGGGACTATTTTTGTGTGATCAACTGAAAAACTCGGTATTAAATCCATTTTGTTCCTCCAAAATAATAAAAAATCGTTACGATTGAATTATATGAAATTATGGTATCGGTTACAACATATTAGTTGCCTTTTATCATTTTTCGAATAAGCATCTTTATTCGATATACTTATATCTTTTCATGAACTGACCTGAAATCAGGCAAAGTGATGCTCCAAATACTCCAAGTATAAACATCATAAGTGCTGCTCCCGAGCCTTTTCCTGCTCCGAAAAGAGTTGTCAGGAAAGGGTTGCTGCCGTTAAATGCCATAAACGGTTCGCAGATACTGTCCACGAAGAATCCTCCAAGGAATAATCCAATGGGAATAGTAAAAAACTGAAGCGTATTTCTGCACGCATACACTCTTCCCTGAAGTTCCACAGGAATGTTGTTACGCATGATGACATTCTGATTTGCCGCCATAAGAGGAACGAACACCCAGCCGATAAATTGAGCGACACACCAAATAATCGGATTTCTTGTAAACGCCAAAACGAAGTTTTCTATTCCAAGAGAAAAGAGCATTGTAAGATAGATAACTCTTACTCTGTCCTTAGGTTTTGGAAGTACTGTAGGCAAAAAGCTTCCTATTACCATTGCTATTCCGGAGCATGCCGTCACAATTCCAAGGGCATTATTCCCGGCCCGTGGAATCACAAGTGCAGGCAGTACCGCATCAAAGGCTGATGCTGTAAGATTCACTCCCGACATAAAAAGGATTACACAGAGTATAAGCGGATTATGCTTCAGGAAGGATAATCCCTCTTTTGCGAGTGCAAGTACGTTGCCATCATTCTTACCGTTTCCTGAAATCTCAGGCAGTTTAATGAAGAATAAAAGTGCTGCAAACGCAATCGTAAATGTCAAAAGGTCAACAGCTATAACCAGGTCAAGGCCTGCGAGTCCATAAAGAGCTGCAGCAATCAGCGGATTCCCGATAGAGATAAGGGATCTGGATAACTGCTGTAGTCCACTGGTTTTCTGATACTCGTCCTTAGGTATAATCAGTGTATATGCCACTTCCGAGGCAGGCTGCTGAACTGTATTCATAAGTCCTGACACCATGTTTATGGCATACAGATGCCACATAGTCAGAAGATCTGTCTTATAGAGCACGAATACCAGTACCGTAGTCATGGCTGCCATCAGATCGCATACAAGCATCGTCTTCTTTTTATCGAACTTATCTGTGAGCGCCCCTGCAAAAATGCTCATGATAACGTAAGGCGCATAGGTACAGATGGTAAGCGTTGCCGTACTCAAAGCAGACCCTGTTTTTTCATAGAGCCATAAGGTCAGCGCAAAACTTGTTATAGCGCTTCCAAGCTGTGACAGACTCTGTGTGCTCCAAAGTATATAAAAATCACGTAATTTATTTATTCTGTTTTTCATTGTATTTAGCTCCTTTTTCTTGATCTTACTTTAGTGAAAAAGGAGCACCTGCACCGCAGATGACCATAGCATGCCTCCTTTAGATTAAATATATTTTCTATAAAGCTTTTGAGGGTGAGGTGGTTTTTTGCTATCAGTTCTCTGCACTGGCATCAAACATCTCCAGAGTCTTCTTCATGTTTTCTTCGAACTGCTCTGCGGGAACAATCGCCATTCCCACCTCATCGGTGAGAACGATAAGTCTCTGTCCGCCGCTAAGTCCAAACATATCCCTTACGCCTTTTGGAATAACTATCTGACCTCTGTCACTAATAGTCACAGTTCCCCATATATTCTTACCCTTGGGCGGCGGAGGAATCATTCCGATTCCGTCTTCGCTACTGGTTTTTAAAAGATTATCAACTGTTGTCTCATAGACCTCCGCAAGGAGAGCACATTTCTCCACATCAGGAATAGTAAGTCCCTTTTCCCACTTGGCATAGGCCTGCCTGGAAATCCCGATTTTTTCTGCAATCTCCTCCTGCGAATAGCCATGAATTCTTCTAAGCATAATGAGATTATCTTTTAGCATAATTTTCCCCTCTTAAATATCTACACGTTCAAAATCCCTACAAGCCTTATGATACGCCAGAATAGTGATTATCACAAATAAATGTCAATGCCCTTTATGCTTCTCTATCTTTTTTAGCTGCTTTAATTCAAATTGCCTTTGTTTTTCCTCTTCTATTTGCTGCCTGCTTTTGATTTTTCGCGCAATCTTCATTTCCTCCCGCTGTAGTTGCAACGCTTGCTGTGATTTAGTACCAATTCCTGTGCATCTCATTTGCTTCGCAGCATCTCTCTGCCTGCGCTTTGGATTATCTTTTATCTCTTTAATTGTTGCATCTACTGCAGGGCTGAACTCAAGATCATAGTAGTGTCGTAGCACAAACTCCCATATATCATAATCCTTTGGTTCAGCACCAAATGTAACTTTACAAACAGATAGTTTTCCCTCATAAAAGCGTTCAAAAACCCCAACCCAGAAAGGATCATCGAAGTATACTGTGAGATTCACACTGGTTCTACTCATCCTCTGTGACAGAGCTCCTTACTTTCATTTTTCATAGCTATATTTCTCATCCTCTCTACAAAGTCGAAGTACATTTCTCTTACCGGTCTATCTGAATATATCCTATCATTTCCATAAAAAAGCAGGCCCAAATACACTTATTTGAGCCTGTTCTGCACTTATATTTTTATATTCAGATAGAACGCGCTAACACATTATCTCTACAAACTGGAGTCTACAGTGCTAATTCCATCAGCCAACAATCTACTTTTTCTCCCTCAAACATCTCATGTTTTGGAAGTGATTTAATGATTTTAAACCCGGCTTTCTCGTATGCCCTTATAGCCCTTTTATTATCTTGGTGCGGGTCAAGAAGAACTCGTTCCGCAGCCATATTTTCTTTCAAATGAGAAGCCATCATTTTCAAAAAAGATGAGCCTATTCCCTTACTCCAGTATTTCGGCTCACCTATAAACTGATCCATAGCAAACACTATATGTCCATCGTCAGGATAGTCATATTCATCGAACAATTCACCACTCAATTGATAGGCCTGTGCATATCCGATGGGGGATTTCTTATACTCGATGATCATTCTGAATCCATCTGGAATTTCTTCCAAAAAATGTGTAGACAAAGTATCCATCGTAAACCTG
>NZ_FOBE01000041.1:0-30948 GCF_900109475.1 Butyrivibrio sp. ob235 | reverse complement strand
GCCTTTGAATCCATGGGGTTATTGTCTATTTCTTTCTGTGTTTTCTTTTTCGGAACAACTGCCATATCATAGAAAATCGATGCAGCTGCGGCTCCACCTCCGAAGAGAGCTGTAAAAAGACCAAATAATACGAAATTTCGCTTTTTGCTCATGGGAACCTCCTTTGCAAGTAATGTATAAAAATTTTAGCAAATACTAATAAAATGTGCAATTGGTGGAGATTCAATAGCACATATTAACGAAATATGGTATGATTAATCAAACTGATATTTTGCATAATTTTTTTACGTGATGTATATGAGGGGTACACATGTTAGAAAGGAAACTTGCAGAGAAATTCAGAAGGCTTTACACTGAGAACTCTTTGAAGCTGAAAAATTACGAGGATCAGCTCTTTTTAATTGATGATCCGTTTGACTGGATACAGCTTTTGTCCGAAAGATCTTATGTTATGCGCGAAGTATATGCGGAAAACGAAGAGCTTATGGCTGAGCTGTGGGAAAATTGCTCCGAGGAGATTACTCCGGAGGAGGCAGAGCTTCTTTATGACCTTGCTATAGGTTTTTTCTTTGACGATCACCATGATTTTGTAGTGCTTACTGAGTTTTGCGAGCGCATTCTTCCTGTGTTTAAGGAGATGGATGAGCCGGAGTTTCTGGTTGCAATCTATCATGTTCTGGGGTCTGAGTATGCTCAGTTTTATCGTTCTGTCGGCGATAAGAAGGGCATGAGTATAGCCCTTGATTATCTCAGAGGATCTATCGCGCAGGCAGAGCGCTATTCACAGATTTCCGCTCCTGAAGTTCGGGAGTTTATTTTCCGGGATTATTTACAGCTTATAACATACCTCTCCGGTTTTTATACCGAAAAGGATGAGAGTATACGTCTCTATGACAAGGTATGGGCTCTTTGGAATAATGAGAATGTACAGCAAAGGGATTCAGACAACGAACAGATAAAGGGATTCCTTTCGATAATAGATGATGCATTTATGGCAAAATCCCAAAATATAGATGTTTTGTCTGAAACTGACAGGGAAAAGTATTTAAGCCTCCTGGGTGAGTCATATAGGAGAGCAAAAGAAAAAGACGGTGAAAAGGAAGGAACTCCGGATTTCAGAACCTGCATAACCTATAAATGGCTTCGCGGAGATATTAAAAGTGAAGAAGTTCTGGAGAAACTTATAAAAAGCATAAATGAGATATTGCCAAAGCCAACTTTTTCAAATGATGATCCCATTAATTTTGAGATAGTTATGAGGCATTTTAAATACGCCTGCACGGCAATAATGGTGCTGGAAAAAATGGAGCTTGATGATAATGAAAGAAGTTCCTATCTCGACAGATTTATGCCGACTTCTATGGAAATCCTTTCAAAAGTTCCGTACAGATTTTTCACCGGCGATATGCAGCCTGTATGTGAGCAGTGGTATCATGCGGCAGAGCCTATGCTTTCCGGTGAGCTTAATAAAGTTCAGTTCATAATGCAAATGATAGTAAGACGTCAGCCGTTTACATATATTCATTCGCAGATGGTTGCAAAGATAGCCACGATGATCGGTCAGATTATCCTTGAAAAGGAGCCGGAACTTCTGATAGGTGTCAGAGGGATGGAGACATTAGAAGATATCCAAAAGAGCAAGGCTTACATTTTATCCTTTATAACAATGAGCGGTCTTGTTCATGATATAGGAAAATGCTATATCCCGGATACGATAAACAGGCAAAACAGAAGTCTTAATACAAAAGAATATGCAACCATAAGAAAACATTCCGAGGTGGGTTATCGCGAAGCGCAAAATAATGCCGCATTAAGGCCCTATGCCGATATAATCATAGGTCATCACAAGCATTACGACGGACTTCACGGATATCCTTTAGGATATGATAACAGTGAATCCAAGGAAAAAGTGATAATCGATCTTATTTCCATAGCGGATTCGATTGAGGCAGGAACAGATACTCTTACAAGAAGCTATACAAAGAACAAGGATTTTGAGAAGCTGCTGTCAGAGCTTAAGGCTGAAGCAGGCACAAGGTATAATCCCAAGATTGTAAAGCTTATAGAAGATTCAAAGGAGCTTAGAGAGGAACTTGGGAATCTCACGGGACAGGGTAGATATGATATCTATTACCGTGCTATGCAGGAGATTTTGGGGAACGCCGAGGAAGAACTTCCCAATATTTGATACACATATAAGGAGCATACATGCGATTTAGAACCAGGCTGATGATTACGTCAGCGACCATTGTTATTTTACCGCTTATCCTGGTTTTTGCATCGTTTCTTATCATAAGGAATTCGCTGGCTTATTCATATACGAGTTTTATTACATATATGGTTGTGGCCTTTTTCCTGATAATGCTTGTGACCAGTGTAATATTGACCGCATGGCTCAGGAAGGGTTTCTTCGAGCCGGTGGATGAGCTGAATGTGGCGATGCAGCATATCAAGGACGGCAATTTTGATTATATGCTGCCCACAGATATTGGCGATAAGGGTGAAATAGGAGAACTATACAGAAACTATGAGGACATGCGGCTAAGACTAAAGGAGTCGGCCGATGAAAAGGTCATTAGAGAGGGACAGAATAAAGAACTGATAAGTAATATCTCCCATGATCTTAAGACGCCCATAACTGCGATTAAGGGCTATTCGCAAGGACTACTGGAAGGGGTTGCGGATACTCCGGAGCGGCAGATGAAGTATATTCGTACCATTTTTAATAAAGCAAATGATATGAATAACCTTATTAACGAACTGACGCTGTATTCGAGCATAGACAATAACCGCATACCGTATAATTTTACAAGAATAAATGTTGGGGATTACTTCGGGGACTGTATTGAAGAGATAGGAATGGATCTCGACAGTAAGGATATAAATTTGAATTATGCAAATCTTACTACACCCGATACCCAGATTGTTGCAGATCCCGAGCAGCTAAAGAGAGTGGTTAACAACATAGTAAGCAACAGCGTTAAATATCTTGACAGGGATGACGGTACGGGAAATATCGACATCCGGATACTTGATGAAGTGGACTCTGTCAGAGTTGAAATAGAGGATAACGGAAAAGGTATAGGTGCTTCGGATATTCCGAATATCTTTGACAGATTCTACAGGACCGATTCCTCCAGAAATTCCAAGCAGGGCGGAAGCGGAATCGGACTTTCAATTGTAAAGAAAATCATAGAAGACCACGGTGGCTACATTTGGGCTACAAGCCATGAGGGAGAGGGTACGTGCATGCACTTCGTTTTAAGGAAATACATGGAGTACCATGAAAAGGCGGAAGGTGAAGCAGTGGTTGAACATGATTTTGAAAGTGTATGACAAATAAAAAAGACAGGAGGCCATTGGTATGAGCAGAATACTGATTGTTGAGGATGAAGAAGCGATTGCTGACCTCGAGAAGGACTACTTGGAATTATCTGATTTTGAAGTGAAAATTGAAAACTCAGGAGATGTGGGGCTTCAGACAGCGCTCAGCGAGGAATTTGATCTGGTTATCCTGGATCTTATGCTTCCCGGAATGGATGGATTCGAGGTGTGCAAGAGAATCCGTGAAAAGAAAGATGTTCCGGTTCTTATGGTATCAGCAAAGAAGGATGATATTGATAAGATAAGAGGCTTAGGACTCGGCGCGGATGACTATATAACAAAGCCCTTCAGTCCCTCAGAGCTGGTTGCCAGAGTTAAGGCTCATATGGCACGTTACTCAAGACTTGTTGGAAGCGGACATGACTCTAATGATGTTGTTGAGATAAGAGGACTTCGAATCGACAAGACAGCCAGAAGAGTTTATGTTGACGGTGCAGAAAAGAGCTTCACCACCAAGGAGTTTGATCTTCTTACATTCCTTGCGGAGAATCCTAACCATGTATTTACGAAGGAAGAACTCTTCAGAAAAATCTGGAACATGGATTCAATCGGGGATATTGCAACCGTTACCGTACATATCAAGAAGATCCGTGAAAAAATTGAGTTTGATACCTCAAATCCTCAGTACATCGAGACAATCTGGGGTGTTGGATATCGCTTTAAGGTATGAGCATCGAAGTACTTTATGAAGACAATGACATACTGGTCTGCCATAAACCTGCCGGAGTAGCGGTCCAGAGCAGCAGCGTAACCTCTTCGGATATGGAGACAATGCTGCGCTCGCAGATATTAAGAAGCGGGAAATTTAAGAATAAATCAACACTTCTGTATATTGTTCACAGACTTGACCAGCCTGTGGAGGGAATAATAGTATTTGCAAGAACCAAGAAGGCGGCAGCAGATTTAAGTGCTCAGGTTCAGGCCGGCGCGGAGATGAATAAGATATATATGGCTGTAGTCTTCGGAGCATTTGCCGACGACGAAAAAGAAGGCGAGCTTCGCGACTATATGTATAGGGACGCTGCCAGCAGGAGTGCGGTAATATCTGATTCATCGGATAAGAAAGCGAAGGAATGTTTCCTGTCCTACAAAGTTATATCCGAGAAAGAAATAAATGATATTTCTGCCAATAATGTGGTGGATTTTAGCGAACATAGAAATGATAAGATTTCGCTTGTTGAAATTCATCTTGGAACCGGTAGATATCATCAGATTCGTGCACAGTTTTCAAATGCGGGGCATCCTCTTCTAGGTGACAGGCGGTACCTGTCGGAAGAGAGTGATGAAGTCTCAGCAAGACTCATGGTAAAAGATGTAGCACTATGTGCAAAAGCCCTTTCATTTAAGCATCCTTCCACCGGTGAAACCATGAACTTTGACATCTCACCCCAAGGCCCCATCTTCAATGAATTCTAGTTCATTGGAATTAACCTAAAACCATCCTTGCTATTATCTATCGATTTGTAGATATAGATGGGTTAAAAACAAAAAACAGCCCCGTGAGATATATAGGGATTTCAATCGATTATGCGTATTTTGCAACGAGATTGAAATAACTATATATTTCACGGGGCGTCCTTATGTCAGTTAAACTTCTACATGAGCGTTGGCTTGATCCGGAACGGATACTTCCTTGATGGATTCGTCTATGTCATGGAAGAAGGAACGTGTCTGCACGATTCCCTGCTTTGCATCTTCGAACTCATAAAGGAACTGCTGAGGGATATTTTCCCTGCCATACATTGAAATACGACCGGCATAAGCATGGATGATACTTACGTACTTTTTATCCAGCTCGTAGTTTCTGTAGATCTCTCTGCGGAGACGGGGACGCTTTGCCACAAACTTTCTGATATCCATCTTAAGATCCAGCGGAAGCTCCTGTTCTCTGGCACGAACTGCCTGAAGATACTTAGTGTAAGACTCTTCATCAATTTTCTTGAAGTGATCCGGATACTCAAAACATGCTGCTCCGTCCGGAAGATCCAGCCTTACTTTTCCGTCAGAATAAACCTCTTCAATTCTGGCGACAACCTGAGGTACTAAAGGCTTGTTGTTGTAATCCAAAATGATGACTTTGTCATCCGGCTTATACTTTGTCATAATATTTTCTCCTCTTTTTGCCTTTTCCTGCACCAACAATATAGTCCTAAAAATAGGCAAATTCAAGGGCTTTCCCGCTTTTTTAAGAGGTTTTCGTGAATTTTAAGAAAGTCTCAATAATTTAGTTTGAACCGATTATTATTATGGACTGACCATCGGAATTCAATTCTTCTGAGCTTACGGGATATTCTACTATATTACCTTCGGTATCAGTTGTGACAAAGGACCACTCTGTGCTGTCAGCATATAAAGGCAGAGTGACGCCGGAAAGAATCTGCCAGGGTTCCAAAACACTGCCTTCTTTAAGATAATTTTCGGTTTCAGCTCCGGTAGTTACATCTTTAAAAATTATTGAAGTCAGATTGTAGCCGGTATGGTTTTCGATGTGCTTTAAGACCTCTGTATGTTTTGCGGCTTCATCGGCAGCAGCAATAGACTCTTCAAGGCTTTTATCCATTTTTGAGTAAAGATCTTTATAAGACTGCGTAAGTGCTTCCATCTGAGGAATCAGTTCTTCGGCGTCCTTATCTTTGAGTTTTTCAAAATCAAGAGAATTGAACTCTTCATACTTAGCAGAAAAATCCGAGAGCTCATCACTATAATCTTCGGTAGTCAGTTTTTCATAAAGTGTCTGTGTATCATTCTTCTGTGCGGTAAGAGCATCCCTTGTCTCGGTCATTTTGGCAAGGTTTTCCTCGGATAATCCGCAGGCAGAAAGTATAAATGCTGTTAATAAAGTTGTAAAAACAAGAAGGCTTTTCTTTGACATATTACGGGCTCTCCCAAAAGTTTGATCTGATGCATAACCATCTGGTATTGAGTATAATATATACGTCTGTAAAAGACAAAAAACAGAAAAACTTAAGAGGCAAAAACAAATGAAGAGTAATAGTTCGGAAAATAAAAATACAGATAATAAGACAGAAAAAAAATCTATCGCCGGTGGGCCGATATTTGTTTTTCTTCTCATAATAACGATTCTCCTGAATATTTTTTCATGGGTGATTCCCGGATTTTCAGATATCTATAGCGCTAAGATTTTTCCAATCTGGGTAAATACATATGGAAGATTCACATCGAAATTTCCCTTTTCAGTCGGGGAATTTATGATAATCGCGGGACTAATCTGGCTTGTTATGATTCTGTTTTCAAAGTGGATAAGAAGACACACAATAAGACTTTTGATTATTATCGCACTGGTTATGACTCTAAACTGCTTTGTGAACTATCACACCACACCCATATCCGATACCTATGAAAACAGCAAACTTAAAGATGGTACAAAAAGAGAGTTCACAATAGCTGAGCTTACTGAGCTTCGTGATGAGATAGTAAATATTTGTAATCAGATGTCAACTGAAGTTCCGAGGAATGAGAACGGAGAGTTTAGCTATGATGAGCAGGAGATGAAGGAAACCGCCAGAGAAGCGATGTCGGCGCTCGGCGAGAGATTTCCGAAGCTATCGGGGTATTATGTTACTCCAAAACAGCTCGTCTTTTCGGGATTTATGAGTCAGCAGTACATGCAGGGGTATTTCTTCCCGTTTTCGATGGAAGCTAATTACAACGATATTATGTATATAACCAACAAGCCCTTCACAATGTGCCATGAGCTTGCGCATACAAAGAGTTATATTTTTGAGGATGAGGCGAACTTCCTTGCATATCTTGCCTGCATTAATTCAGACGACATCTTTTTTAGATACAGCGGATACCTTGGAGTTCTAAATTATGTAAATAATGCTTTTTACGCAAACGTTTCCAAGGAAGAGTATCTGTCGCATGTAAAAATCTCAGATCAGGTAAAGAAAGACAATGTTTTTCTAACCGAAGAGAATTGGAAGAAGGTTGAGGAGAGTTCTCCGCTTGATACCGAGACTGTGAAGAAGGCAGCCGATACTTTCGTAGATACTACACTGAAAGTAAATGGTGTAAATGACGGAAAAGCAAGCTATGACAGAGTTGTAGAGCTGATGCTGCTGGAATATTTCATACAAACTTCATAATTACTGTAGAGAATATCTGATAAAATTTTTTATATAGAAAGAAATATTGGGAGATTTAAGTCATGAAACTTCTTCTTGCAGAGGATGAAATGGAATTATCAAATGCGCTTGTTGCCATATTAAAGCATTCAAGCTATACGGTTGATGCGGTATACGATGGACAGGATGCGCTGGATTATATTCTTTCAAGCCAGTATGACGGGATAATACTGGATATAATGATGCCCGGAATGGAGGGCACGGAAGTGCTAAAGAAAATCCGTGAAAAGGGTATTAATACACCGGTTTTGTTTCTTACTGCAAAATCAGAGACGGACGATAAGATAAAGGGTCTTGATCTTGGCGCTGACGATTATCTGACAAAGCCTTTTGAGATGGGAGAGCTTCTTGCCAGAATACGTGCGATGACGAGAAGAAAGGGAGATTTTGCTCCGAATAATTTAAGATGCGGTAATCTGGAGCTCGACAGGGCAAGCTACGAACTTAAAGCAGAGGGGAAAGAACCTGTCAGGCTTGTAGGAAGAGAGTTTCAGATGCTTGAGATGCTGATGGAGAATCCCGGAAGAGTTATATCTGTTGATGCCTTCATGGACAGAATATGGGCAGATGGGGAGGCTGATGTGAATGTTGTCTGGGTTTACATAAGTAACCTTAGAAAAAAACTGGCAGCACTTGAAGCCACCTGCGAAATAAAGGCATCCCGCGGAGTAGGATATTCCATGCATGAAATAAAATAGAACGAATTTAGGCTGGTTTTAGTTTTAGGGAGTACAGTTAAAAAAGCAATTGTATTTTCGGAACCGATGACTATATGAGGGGTATAAAACACAATGGTAAAAAAACTAAGGCGCAAATTCGTCCTGACGGCGATGATTTCTCTTTTGGTTATATTGATAGGGATAATAGGCGTTATAAACATAGTTAATTTCACCCAGGTTCAAACAAGTGCGGATGAAACACTTGATATCCTTTCAGAGAACGATGGAAACTTTCCCGATATGAAAGAATTATTTCCGTTACCGCCGGGTATAAATAATCAGGATGATCAGAATTTTGCTTCTAAAAGTGATGATGTAAATACGATGGGACCTGCACCTTTCTTTGGAGACAGGATGGCATACAACAGATCTCTTGAGATTCCGTTTCAGTCAAGATACTTCTGGGTAAAGCTCAATAAGATGGGAACAACGCAAGAGACGGATACGTCGCATATAGCTGCTGTTTCCGAAGAAGAAGCGCAAGAATATGCAAATAAACTGTTTCAGACAAAGAGCTTTGGACGAGGCTATATCGGAGGACAGTACAGATATCTTGTTCATCAAAATAATGACGGATCCTATCTCATGATATTCATGGACTGCAGTGCAGGCTTCTATAATGCCAATAAGCTGCTTTTTATGACACTTTTGATAGGTCTGGTAGCACTTATAGCGATGTTTGTTCTTGTATTCCTGCTTTCAGGAAAGGCGGTTGCGCCTGTTGTGGAATCACTGGAAAAGCAGAAAAGATTTATTACCGATGCAGGACATGAGCTTAAAACTCCTCTTGCAGTGATATCTGCAAACATGGATGTAATAGAGCTTGAAGCGGGTGAGAGTGAGTGGACCAAGAGCACAAAGAACCAGATAAAGCGCATGGACGGTCTTGTGAAAAATCTGCTTACTCTTTCCAGGATGGAGGAAGAGAATATTGATGCCGTCTTTTCCGAATTAAATATGAGCGCTGTTCTTGAGGAAAGTGCGACATTTTTTATTGCGGTTGCAGATTTTAAAAAGGTTAAGTATACAAGAGAAATTGCTGAGAATATACATATAAACGGAGACAGAAATTCCATTCAGCAGTTATGTACGATTTTGCTAGATAATGCCATGAAATATACTCCTGATGAAGGAGAAGTGAGTGTTTTTCTAAGTGGAGACGAAAGTTCAAGGAATGCTATATTGGAGATATCAAACAGCTGCGAAAATATACCTAAGGGTAAACTGGACAGACTGTTTGACCGTTTTTACAGGGAAGAAAACTCCAGAAGTCGTAAAACCGGGGGCTACGGAATCGGTCTTTCGGTTGCAAAGGCCATAGTGAACTCACACGGCGGTACTATAGAAGCTAAGGCCGTGGGAGAAAACATCATGAAATTCATGATTACTATTCCGATAATGAAAAAAAGCTGAGGGCTATACTACAATTCCAATTAAATCAAGAATGAAACCTGTGAAGGTGCCGATAAGATACAGAATGATAGTAATTTGTAAGTTCTTAGCGGTGCCTTCATTTACTCTGTAAAGAATAAGAAGACCTACGCCGGCGCCTACGAGAAGACCGGACATCATAGCACCAAAGGTTATGATTCCACTCAGATAGAGCTCGGTTATAACAATGGATGCGGCACAGTTGGGTATTAGGCCGACAATACCGGCAAGACCATGACTAAGCACGGCGTTCCCGGAAAGTATACCTGCCAACGTATCCTCACCAACGAGTTCTATAAGGGCATTTAATATCAGTGTAAATATCAGAATATAAATAAAAATATGAATTGTGTGAATAAAGGCGGAGCGAAGAATGTTCCCGTGTCCTTCATGCGAATGGTCGTGAGAAGCTTGCATCTCTTTGGCGACTGATGCCTTGGTAATGGTTTCTTTACTCTCTTTCTGACTTCTGTGAGCCGAAATCTTAGGAGTTTCCTCCTCGCAGTGACAGTGCTCTCTTTTACAAAGCTCATCGATCTTCATTTTTTCAATCTCGGATTTTTTCTTCCATCTGCGATAGCGTCTGACAATAAGGTCAATCAGAAAACCGTAGAATACACCGAAAGCAGCTTTCATAGCGATAATAATTATCATTTTGGATATGGGAACCTGTGCGGAAATAAAAAGCGGAACCATCTCATCGGACGTGGAAAGATAAATAGCAATAAGCGTTCCTATAGTAATAACTCTTCCGGCATATAGGTTTGATGCCGCTGCGGAAAAACCACACTGGGGAAATGCACCGAACACGCCTCCGAAGAGAGGACCGAATTTACCTGCTTTTTGAACCATCTCTTCTGTCTTGTCACCGGTTCTGTGCTCTAAGTATTCCATTATTAAATAGGTGATGAATAAAAAGGGCAGAATCTTAAGCCCGTCTTCTATGGTATCTTCTAAAATCGGAATCCAGAAATTCATATATAATCTCCAAAAGAAAAATCAATGCTTATGAATTCTATTTAATCATTAATATCCTGCGTTTTGCAAATTTCATAAATTTAATATGTTGCCAAATTACAGATTTGCTAATATAATACCTAGTAACTTGATAGGTAAATAGATGCTATAAAATATCATAAACTATAAGTTCCATATTTTCATTAATATATGCTATAATAATTCGGATTATGTGCAAATAAAGCATGGCTTATTGGATATAAAGGAGTAATAGAATGTCAGAACAGTCATTACTGCAGGTCAGAGATCTCTCAGCATCAGTCGAGGATCTGCCGATTCTGCACAATATAAACTTAGAAATCAAGGCAGGCGAGACCCATGTTCTCATGGGACCTAACGGTGCCGGAAAATCAACTCTGGGATACACACTTATGGGTAATCCCCACTACAATGTGACCAAGGGACAGATTCTGTTTGACGGACAGGATCTTACAAATGAGTCTGCTGATAAGAGAGCAAAGGCAGGAATGTTCCTGTCTTTCCAGAATCCTCTTGAGGTTCCCGGTATTTCACTCGGAAGTTTTGTGAGAAATGCTCTTCATGAGCAGACGGGCAAACCGGTAAAGCTTCTTCAATATAAAAAGCAGCTCGGTGAAGCTATGGATCTTCTTACTATGGATGGTGAGTATGCAGACCGTGATCTGAACGTAGGCTTTTCAGGCGGTGAGAAGAAGAAGGCAGAGATCCTGCAGATGCTCATGCTCAACCCTAAGCTTGCCATCCTTGATGAGACTGATTCCGGTCTTGACGTTGATGCCGTAAGAACTGTTTCCAAGGGTATTCAGGAGTACCAGAAAAAGAAGGATGGTGCTCTTTTAATCATCACACACAGCACCAAGATTCTTGAGTCACTTCATGTTGACTATACTCATGTTCTTGTTAAGGGACATATTGTTACAACAGGTGATGGAAGCCTTGTTGAGGAGATCAATGAGCACGGTTTCGAAAAATACGTAAGATGTGAAGGATGCGATGGCTGTAGCCCGCTGAAATAAGGAATAGCAGATGAGCGAAAATAATAAAGCGGTTGTTGATATTGACCGCAGTGTTTATGACATAAAGGATGTGGAGAACGAGCAGGACTTCTACCGCATGGAGGATGGCTTTACCGAGGATATTGTTAGGAAGATTTCCGAGGAAAAGCACGATCCGGAGTGGATGAGAGAGTTTCGCTTAAAATCTCTTGAAATTTACAATAAGCTGGAGATGCCCGATTGGGGTCCGGATACTGATGACCTTGATATGAATCTCATCTCTTCCTATGTAAGATCAAAGTCTGACATGAAGGGTAAGTGGGAGGACGTTCCTGAGGATATCAAGAATACCTTTGAGAGACTCGGTATCCCGGAAGCTGAGCGTGAATCACTTGCAGGTGTAGGTGCTCAGTACGATTCAGAGCTTGTTTATCATAACGTTAAGGATGAAGTAGCAGCACAGGGCGTTGTTTACACAGATATGGAGAGTGCTCTTACAGGAGAGTATTCCGAGATGGTTCATGAGTATTTCATGAAATTGGTACCTCCCACAGATCACAAATATGCTGCTCTTCACGGAGCTGTATGGTCAGGCGGATCCTTTGTATATGTTCCCAAGGGAGTAAAGGTTGAGATTCCGCTTCAGTCATATTTCAGACTTAATGCGGCAGGTGCCGGACAGTTTGAGCATACATTAATTATAGTAGATGAAGGCGCAGACCTTCATTTCATAGAAGGTTGTTCGGCACCTAAATATAACGTTGCCAACCTGCATGCAGGTTGCGTTGAACTGTATGTTAAAAAGAATGCGAGACTTCGTTATTCTACAATAGAGAACTGGTCAAAGAATATGTATAACCTCAACACCAAGAGAGCTCTGGTTGAGGAAGGTGCTCGCATGGAATGGGTTTCGGGTTCTTTTGGATCACACACCTCATACCTGTATCCTATGACAATTCTTAAGGGTGATCACTCCAATATGGAGTATACCGGAATCACTTTTGCCGGAAAGGGACAGAACCTCGATACCGGAGCCAAGGTTATTCATCAGGGAAAATACACGTCTTCCATGATATCGACCAAGTCTATATCCAAGTCAGGCGGAATCGGAACCTACAGAAGTTCCGTTACCATAAATAAGGAAGCAAAGCATGCAAAGACTTCTGTTTCCTGTGATTCTCTTATGCTTGATTCCATCTCCCGCGCGGATACTATTCCGGGAATGGATATAAGAACCAATGACGCGGATGTAGGACATGAAGCAAAGATAGGAAGAATCAGTGACGAAGCTGTATTCTATCTTATGTCCAGAGGATTATCAGAAGAGGATGCAAGAGCGCTTATTGTCAGCGGTTTTGCTAACCCGGTTTCTAAGGAGCTCCCTTTGGAATATGCGGTTGAGATGAACAACCTCATCAAACTCGAGATGTCAGGAGGCTGAGAAAGTGAGTAAGGTATTAAAAGTTAATCATCTTCCTGCGCTGACTTATCGCTTTTTAAAGTCAAACGACAGTGAGATAGAGATAAAAGATATTGAGATAAAGGCTGAAAAAACGCCTGTTACAGGAGAACTTCCCGGTGGGATTTCTGTCAAAGATGATGCAACAGAGGAAGATATCCGAAAGATTTTCAAATCAGTAAATGAAAAGATAGCCGCAAAAAAGCTGGATATACCCGGACCTAACGGAGACACCATGCCACTTAACGATGCACAGACAGTCCGCACCGGAATGGGAGTGGAGATTGATTCATTCATGCAGGAAATGAATGTTCCAGTGACAGTCATCAGTGCCGAGGAGGGACAGAAGGTATCGCAGCCCGTGATGATCAGATATGAGCTTAGTGACGGGGACTGCGTACTCGGAAGCCAGGTTATCCATGCGAAGAAGGGTTCTGAGATAACAGTAATCATGGAATATGTTTCAGAACCTGATAACGGCGGATTTTTAGGAATACAGACAAGACTTCTTGCTGAGGAAGGTGCAAAGATCAATCTTGTTAAAGTACAGACCATAAGTGAGAAAATGGCTCACTTTGACGATATCGGCGGTGTATGCGACGACAAGGCTGATATTGAAGCAATAAATATGCAGCTCGGAGCAGGACACACCTGGGGAGGCTGCAGAGTTACACTTCTTGGAGACAACAGTGTATTCAATAATCACACCGGATACCTCTGCCGTCATAAGCAGGGCTACGATATGAACTATGTGGCTGATCAGATGGGCAAAAAGACTAATTCCAACATGGTCTTCAGAGGTGTTCTTCTTGATGAAGCTGTTAAGACTTTCAGAGGAACGCTGGATTTCAAGGCAGGAAGTGCGGGTTCTGTCGGAGACGAGCAGGAGGACACACTCCTTCTTAGCCCCGATGTAATAAACAGAACCATGCCTGTTATCCTCTGCGGAGAAGAGGATGTGGATGGACGCCACGGAGCATCCATCGGACAGCTCGGCGATGACACCGTTTTCTATATGGAGAGCCGCGGAATCGATGAGGAGAGTGCGAAGAAGCTTATGATTCGTGCCCGCATGGAGAGCATAGCAAGAATGATTCCTGACGAAGCTATTATCATCAGGATTCAGCAATATATCAGAACTATTCTTTAAGGAGCATACAATGTCCAGACCCGAAGATTTCAGAAAAGATTTCCCCATTTTAAGCAAAGGGGATTACATATATTTTGACAATGCAGCCACCTCTCAGAGACCAAATGAGGTTGTTGATGTCATAAAGGATTTTTATGAAAACTCCAATGCAAATCCTCTTCGAGGTTTGTATGACTGGAGTGTTGATGCGACAGAGAGATACGAAAATGCCAGAAAAACCGTGGCAGATTTTATCGGAGCAGCTTCTACTGAGGAGATAATTTTCACAAGAAATACCACAGAGTCTCTTAATCTTGTGGCATACAGCTATGGACTTGATAATGTAGGTGAGGGTGATGAGGTTGTTATAAGCGTGATGGAGCATCACAGCAACATCCTTCCCTGGCAGATGGTGACTAAGCAGAAGAAAGCAAAGCTTGTTTTCCTGGAACCCGATGAAGAGGGTGTTATAACAGAAGCTGAGTATAAGAGCAAGATTACCGATAAGGCAAAGATTGTTTCCATCGGACATGTATCGAATGTATTCGGAATAACCAATCCTGTGAAGGAAATAGCGGCTTACGCTCATGAGAAGGGAGCAACCGTGGTTGTAGACGGAGCTCAGGCTGCGCCGCATATTCCGGTCGATGTTAAGGAAATTGGGGCTGATTTTTATGCCTTCTCCGGACATAAGCTCATGGGTCCCATGGGAATAGGTGCATTATACGGAAGAAAAGAACTTCTGGAAAAAATGAGACCCTTCCTTACAGGCGGTGAGATGATAGAATATGTTACCAGAGAGGATGCGACTTACGCTGAGCTTCCGCACAAGTTTGAGGCAGGAACTGTCAATGCGGCAGGTGCCGTAGGACTTGAGGCTGCAATCAGATATCTTCAGAAGGTCGGTTTTGACTTTATAGCCGAGCAGGAGCATAAGCTTACAGTTCGTATGATGGAGGGAATGAAAAAGCTTCCATATATAAAAATTTACGGATCATCAGATCCCGCTAAGCATAGCGGAATCGTTACCTTCACTATGGAGGGTGTTCATCCGCATGATATTTCTTCGGTATTAAATGATGACCACGTTTGTGTAAGGGCTGGACATCACTGTGCACAGCCACTTATGCAGTTTATCGGAGCAGGCTCAACCGCAAGAGCAAGTGTTTACTTCTATAATACTGAAGAGGAAGTGGACAGATTCCTTGACCACCTTGCGAAGGTGCGTTCAGTAATGGGTTATGAGGATTAAAAAATGGATTTAAAAGGACTTTACAGAGAAATAGTTAATGAGCACAACCTTCGTCCCTCCCATAAGGGTGAGATGGAGAATCCTGATCTTGTGCTTAGGGGAGTAAATCCCAGCTGCGGAGATGACATCACTCTTCAGCTTAAGATAGTCGATGGTGTTATAGAGGATGCGATGTTCTCGGGATCGGGATGCGCTATTTCACAGGCTTCTGTAGATATGATGGCAGATCAGGTTATAGGGAGATCTAAGGAAGATGCTATTAAGCTTGCTGGAACCTTTATGGGAATGATCAAGGGTGAGATCAAGGATGAGGAGCAGATTGAAGAGCTCGATGAGGCAGCAGCTCTTCAGGATATAGCACATATGCCCGCAAGAGTTAAATGTGCGGTGCTTGGCTGGAAGACAATGCAGAAAATGCTTGAGAATCCGGACGAAGCAGCAAATGTATCTACTGAGGATCAGTAAATTATTTATGAGAATGGGAAAAGAGTTCTAATATTTAGGACTCTTTTTTGTATTAATTTAATATGGCTTTAAGAGAGAGACTTTGGTATCATTCTACCGTTGGTTTTTTGTGTTTTATTTTTGGGGTCAGGGAACTTAATGATTTACATCTCGTTAAAATATTTTGTTTTGGTGCTTGCTGCACTCTTTCTTTATTATATCTTTCCCATCAGATTCAGATGGCTTATTCTTTTAGCTGCGAATATAGCTTTTTATGCCCTATTTTATAAGACCGGCTGGTGGATTTTCCTTGGGACGATTCTCATAAGTTATTTGGTGGCACTTCTTACTGATAAACTTTCAGGTGCCGGGAAAAAGGCGGTATTTATTCTGGGGATTCTGGGAGTCGTCACACCATGGTTTTTGATCAAGAATTCCAACTTTGTAATTAATGAGATACTTGGAAGAGAGCCGATAAACTGGCTTGTTCCTATGGGAATTTCTTTTTATACGTTGCAGCTCATAGGCTATATGGCAGATGTATATATGGGAAAAACAGGCCCGGAAAAGAATATTGCGAAGTTTGCTTTGTTTGCAAGCTTTTTTCCTCAGATAATCCAGGGACCTATTCCAAGATATGAAAATCTCTCGCACCAGCTTACCGAGGGCAATAGATTTGATGAAGAGAAGGTTGTAAAAGGCTTTCAGCTTATCATTTGGGGCTTTTTCCTTAAGCTTGTAATTGCTGATAAGGCTGCAATAATAGTAAATACGGTATTTGATAACTATCCGGCATATTCCGGGGCGTATATATGGATTGCGTCATTCCTGTACAGTGTTCAGTTATATACTGACTTTTTGGCGTGCACAACTCTTGCAAGGGGTGTCAGCGGACTCTTTGGAATAAGGCTTGAAAATAACTTTGAACGTCCTTACTTTGCGACGTCGATAAAGGATTTCTGGAGAAGATGGCACATTTCTCTTAGTACATGGCTTCGGGACTATATCTATATTCCGCTTGGCGGCAATAGAAAGGGTAAAACAAGAAAAAATATCAATCTTTTCATTACTTTCTTCATAAGCGGATTGTGGCACGGTGCAGGCTTTAAGTTCCTGGTGTGGGGGCTTCTTCATGCCTTCTATCAGGTAGTGGGAGAGCTCACCTTTGAACTTAGAGAGAAGATATATTCCGTATGCGGCATAAAACCGGATTCCATGAAGAAAAAATGGATTAAACAGGGAGGAACCTTCCTTCTTGTGAATTTTGCCTGGATCATTTTCAGAGCCGATACTCTGAGGAAGGGTCTGGAACTGATTACAAATATGATTACGGAATTTAATCCCTGGGTTCTTATGAATGACAGACTTTTCACGCTCGGACTAGAGTGGAGAGAGATGGTTATCTTGGGAATCGGAATTTTTATCCTGCATAAGGTATCCAAGTACCAGGAGGAAGGAAAGTCCGTGGGAGAGAGGATTTTTACTCAGCCACTTCTTATCAGATGGGGAGTCTATCTTGCGGCAATTGTTGGTATTATTCTGTTTGGCACTTATGGCTTTGGCTTTGATGCGCAGGATTTTATTTACGGAGGTTTTTGATGAGAAAGCGTGTTTCATTCGCTATTAGGGTAGTACTTTTTTCATTAATAGCTTGCTTTGTCATTACTATTGTTAATTATGTTATAACCCCTAAAAAGTATTTTGAGGACCTGTGGCCGACAACTTCGACATACAAGGGTTTTTATAAGATGGATAAGGACACTGTGGATGTTATTTTCCTTGGAAGCAGCCATGCGGCAGCCGCTTTTAATCCGCAGGTCATATATGATAAATACGGAATCACAAGCTATAACCTTGCCTGTGAGCAGCAAAATCTCGTGGTTTCCTATTATTGGCTTAAGGAAACACTTAGATATCAAAAACCGAGTGCGGTTGTGGTCGAAACAAATATGCTTTATACCTTTGATCCGACGGAGCCGCTTAATACCTCGGAGTCTTTCACCAGAATGGCTATGGATGCAATGAAGTGGTCGGATGTTAAGTGGGAAGCTATACATGATATCTGCAGGCTTGATCCCAAACAGACTGTTAACAGCTACATTTTCAGAAATGTGAGATTCCACAATCGCTGGATGGAGCTTTCGGAAAATGATTTTGAATTTTTAAGTCTTGAAAATCATTATGAACTTAAGGGATTTTCAGCCTTGAGTAAGAGGGGGGATTCCACCCCGGATTATGAGCCGATTCTTATCAGCAATTATGAGGCTTACGCAGAGCCTGAGTCGGTGATGGTGAATTACCTGGATAAGATTGTGGAACTGTGTAAGGATAATGAGATTAATCTTGTTCTTACAAAAACTCCGTCTACCGGATGGGATGAGAACAGGCATAATGCTGTTCAGGAGTATGCTAGTGAGAATGGTGTGGAGTTCTGCGATTTTAATGAATATATCGCGTACACAGATTCCGATTTTAACTGGGCCAAGGATATGAATGATGACTGGCATACCAATATCTGGGGAGCCAAGAGAGTATCCAAGTATATCGCTAAGCTATTGCAGGAGGATTATGGCGTAGAAGGCGAGGTATACGACCATCAGTGGGCTGATACACGGGAATACTACGAACAGGTCGTTGAGGACTGTAAGATCGCTAATATAAAGGATATTGATGAGTATCTAGAAAAGATAGATAAGCCGCGCTACACAGTGCTTGTGGCTGCGAAGAATGACATGTCCTTCTGTGTGACAGATGCGGTAAAGAAGGCCTTTTCCAAGATGGGATTTATGCTCCCTTCAAAGGAATATGACGGTTACTGCGCCGTTAAGAATGAAGAGGATGTCAATGAGGATGCCGGAATGGAACCGCTTCATTTTGTCGGTAGTGTGAGAGATAAAATGGTTGATTATTCAGTTACTTCTAAGGGTTATTATGCAGGAAGCGATTGCTCAATCAAGATTGATGACGTCGAATATGCCAAGAAGTGGGATGGAATCAATATTGTGGTTTATTGTAATGATACCAGGAAGGTTATCGACTCCGTTGTGTATGACGGGGGGATGAATAGGTAAGATTACGCGGCATGCGCCGTATAATAATGGAGATATAAAGAGTTCTTAGTGAGCAAGTTCCCGCGAACTCTAATATCTCCATTTTTGCATGGTTTATTGCTTCGCACAAAAAAAGTACCGCCCCATGGGATATACCCACAAAACAGTACTCGGCGTGCGCCTCCAGGGGCTCGAACCCTGGACACCCTGATTAAGAGTCAGGTGCTCTACCAACTGAGCTAGAAGCGCTTATTTATTGGTGTTTGCGTCGCTGTCTTAGCGACAAGTGATATATTACTACGGTTTTTTTTATAATGCAAGCATTTTTTTAAAAAATTTTCAAATTTTAAACAATTTTTACAAAAAGTACCCAGAAATGGCTTAAAATACCAACTTAATCGGATAAGAAAATTTAAAAGTTTCCATTGTGTGAATCTGGTTTTGATAACCATTTATAGCAGGAAACAACAAATGCGCGGTATTTCAATATAGTTGTTGTACGGACAGGCTCTAAGTTGCAACAAAACTACTCATTACTTTAAAAATTATTGTACGCTCTCTTGCTGCGAACAACAAATCAAATTATTTTCAACAGTTTTATTGCACAAACAGAACCATATATACAACAAAATCTTTTCATTAGCATCATATTGTTGTGTCGGATGTGAATAAGAGCTATTTATGCAACAAAATCCCATCATAAGCAGCACTTTGTTGTTCTGGCTCCGAACAAATGAGTTCCGAACAAGGATGCCCCAAACAAAAGAGTTCCGAATAATGGTTCTCCTATAAGAATATTATCCCTCATACTAACACATACAAACACTACGAAAAGCGAGCGCAACAAAGGTGCCAGCGTTGACAAACAGCCAGCTTACGCATTATCATGAAACAAACTATGACTTCATGAACGCGGCAAAGAGAATACGTTCGGGAAGCGAAGAGATATAATAAAATTAAATGAGGAGAAGTGAGAAAATGGCACAGGATCAAAAGAAGCTGGTTTCAGAAATTACCTCTATGGATGAGGACTTTACTCAGTGGTATACCGACGTTGTTACCAAGGCTGGACTAATCAGCTATTCAAATATAAAGGGATTTATGGTTATCAAGCCTGCAGGCTATGCTATATGGGAGCTTATTCAGAAGCATTTGGATGAGAGATTTAAGAAGACAGGCGTAACCAATGCTTATCTTCCTATGCTGATCCCCGAGTCTCTTCTTCAGAAGGAGAAGGATCATGTAGAGGGCTTTGCGCCGGAAGTTGCATGGGTGACACATGGTGGAATCGAGCCCCTTACAGAGAGATATTGTGTTCGTCCCACTTCAGAGACTCTTTTCTGCGATTATTATAAAGGGGAGATTCATTCATATAAGGATCTTCCGCAGGTACTTAATCAGTGGTGCAGCGTTGTCCGCTGGGAAAAGGAGACACGTCCTTTCCTCAGATCAAGAGAGTTCCTCTGGCAGGAGGGCCATACTGCACACGCTACCTTTGAGGAGGCTGAGGAGCGCACACAGCAGATGCTGAATGTATATGCTGATTTCCTTGCAGAGGATATGGCTATTCCGGTTATCAAAGGTCAGAAGACTGAGAAGGAGAAGTTTGCTGGTGCTGAAGCTACTTATACTGTAGAGGCTCTTATGCATGACGGAAGAGCGCTTCAGTCTGCGACAAGCCATAACTTCGGTGACGGCTTTGCCAAGGCTTTCGAGATACAATATGCAGGAAAAGATAATAATCTTCACCATGTATTCCAGACTTCCTGGGGTGCAACCACAAGACTTATCGGTGCGATGATCATGGTTCACGGAGATAACTCAGGACTTGTACTTCCTCCGAGAATTGCACCTGTTCAGGTAATGATCATTCCTATCCAGCAGAAGAAGGAAGGCGTACTTGAGACAGCAGGAAAGATGCTTGAGGCTCTTAAGGATTTCAGAGCTAAGCTTGATGACTCAGACAGAAGTCCCGGATATAAATTCTCCGATCAGGAGATGCGTGGTATTCCGCTTCGCATCGAGGTTGGTCCCAAGGATATTGAGGCTGGCAAGTGCGTACTTGTAAGAAGAGATACAAGAGAAAAGATTGAATGTCCTATTGATGAGGTTGCAGCTAAGGTTGCTGAGCTCCTTCCCAAGATTCAGCAGGATATGTACGATAGAGCTAAGAACCACCTTGATACTCATACCTTTGCTGCTACTACTAAGGAAGAGTTTGAGGAAGCCTTCAAGGATACCAAGGGCTTTGTAAAGGCTATGTGGTGCGGCGACAGAGCGTGCGAGGATAAGATTAAGGAAGACTATTCCGTAACCAGCAGATGTATTCCTTTTGAGCAGGAGAATCTTGCAGGAACCTGTGTATGCTGTGGTAAACCCGCAACCAAGATGGTTTACTGGGGCAGAGCATATTAATATATTTTGAACAAATTTTTTTAACAAAGAAAGATTACAATAAAAAGAGATTGGAAAGAGAAGATATAAAAATTAATATACCTGTGCCGGCGGCAGAGATTCTGGATAAGCTTCATGAAAAAGGCTTTGAAGCTTATGTGGTTGGCGGATGCGTGCGCGACAGTATACTGGGCAGGCAGCCGGGAGACTGGGATATTACTACCAGTGCCAGACCGGAGCAGGTTAAGAGCATATTCGGAAGAACGATAGATACGGGAATTCAGCATGGCACAGTTACGGTCATGATAAACAAAGAGGGCTTTGAGGTTACAACCTACAGGATAGACGGCGAATACGAGGACGGACGTCATCCCAAGGATGTAACATTTACGGCAAGCCTTATCGAAGATTTAAAGCGCAGAGATTTTACAATCAATGCCATGGCCTACAGCTATGAGGATGGTCTGATTGATGAATTTGACGGTCTTCTGGATATTGAAAAAAAGACAATCAGATGCGTCGGAGATCCGAAGGAGCGTTTTACAGAGGATGCTCTTCGTATGATGAGAGCGGTCAGGTTTGCAGCGCAGCTTGACTACGATATAGAAGAGAAAACAAGAGCGGCCATAACAGAGCTTGCGCCAACGTTATCAAGAATAAGTGCTGAGAGAGTGCAGGTGGAGCTTGTTAAGCTTCTTACTTCGGATAATCCGGGTAAAATCAGAGAGCTTTACGAGACCGGTCTTACAGGGGTGTTTATGCCGGAGTTTGATAAGTGTTTTGAGACACCTCAGAATAACCCGCATCACGCCTACAATGTCGGAGAGCATATTATTAAAACTGTTGAAGCGATTGAAGCAAATAAGGTTCTCAGACTCACAATGCTTTTTCATGATATTGAGAAACCGTCATGCCGCACTACAGACGATGAAGGTGTTGATCATTTCATCGGTCATGCGGAGAAAAGTGCGGAAACTGCCTATGCGGTTCTTCGCCGTCTGAAATTCGACCGGGATACAATGGATGATGTAAAAAAACTGATACTTGTCCATGACTGGCGTTTTCCTGCGGAAAAGAAAAATGTCAGAAGAGTTGCAAATAAAATCGGAACAGAGCTGTTTCCGATGTTTTTGAAGATCAAGAGAGCGGACACAATAGCTCAGAGCAGCTACAGACAGGATGAAAAGTTTGATTGGATTCAAAAGATCTCAGATCTTTACGACGAAATAAGAAATGACGGAGAATGTCTGTCGCTTAAGGATCTTTCCGTTAACGGCAGGGATTTGATAGCACTGGGAATAAAGCCCGGCAGGGAGCTGGGGGATATTCTTGCAAACATGCTTGCGGATGTTCTGGAGGAGCCTTCGCATAACAGCAGGGAATACCTGCTTGATGAAACTAATTTAGCCGGATTTAGGAAAGGGAAGGACTAAAAACACGGGGTGATTTCCAAAGGGAGATTTGGAAAAGGGGGAAGCTTATGAAAAAGAAAATGAGAAATTTTTTCATATTGCTGTTTGCACTTGCCTTCGCATCCATGCAGCCGATGTACGCATATGCGGAAGAGACGGATGTGATGGATGATGGCAAGGTAAGAGTCTCTCTTTTGGGGAAATATGACTCTGCGGATACCGCATCTGTTAAGCAGATCAACACTTTATCCCATACAATTCAGTTCAGAAATCATGATGTGGGTAAAAACTATACCCTCAGCTATGATAATACTTCTATGATCTATGATATCCACGGTAAGCCTATGTCTGCATCAATGCTTGAGGTTGGACAGGTTGTGAATATTACTTTTTTGAAAGGTGTAAAGCACCTTAATTCTCTCGTGGTATCAACCGAAGCCTGGGTCGAAAATGATGTAAATGATTTTGATCTGGTTCGCGGTGATGAGACAGCCAAAATAAACGGCACTGTTTTTCATATCACACCCAGAACCCTTATCATTTCTGACGGGCAGGCAGTAAATGCCGAAGATATTCTTGCTACGGATACGCTCAGGGTAAGTGGGCTTGATAAAGAGATTTACAGTATTGTGGTGACCAGGGGACACGGGTATGTTAGTCTGTCGTCTGATACTGTGGACGACAGGAGCCTTGTAGGTGCATGGATTGAACTTGATAAAGAGGTAATTCGCAAGATTACTCCAAGGATGCTTATAAGTGCGCCTGAGGGAAATTATAATGTCAGCATAAGCGGTAACGGAGCGAAGTTTTCATCGGAAATTGTTGTAAACCGCAATGAAGAGACTGTAATTGATACAAGCGTAGCAGAGGTTGAGAAGATTAAGGAAGGTAATGTCACCTTCATTGTTACACCCAGCGATGCCAGAGTATTTGTAGATGGGCAAGAGGTACTTAAAGAGGTTCCGCACAGCTATACCTATGGAAAGCATAAGCTGCATGTAATGGCTGAAGGATATGAGCCTCAGGATCATATCCTGAAAGTAGCTGAAAGGGATGCTACTTTATTTATCGATCTTACTCCCAAGGATGGTACGAATTCATCCGAGGAAGGTGAGGTAACTGACGGCGATGCAGAGGCTTCTGATGCGGCTAATACAATAGATACTACCGGCATGTGGACCAGCAGCGATAACAGCAGCGATAACAGCAGTAGTACCGTAAGTAGTGGAAATGCGGCAAATACAGCATCATCCAAGACTACTAAGAATAATTCGAAAAGCAAAGCATCTTCCGACGCATCAAGCAGCAAGACGGCAGGTGTTGATCCCGATGCAGCTGCAACAAAGGCCCCGGAGGCGGATACCAGTTCATCCTCTTCATCAGGAAGCTCCGGTGGAAAGAGTTCGGATGCTTCATCAACAGGTGATAACTCTGACTCTTCCGATACAGGTGAAGATGAGGAAGATGAAAATACCATCAGCGGTTATAAAGTGACCTTCGATGCACCTATAGGCGCTGAAGCGTATCTTGATGGGAACTATGTGGGAATAATGCCGGTCAGCTTTACAAAAATTGCAGGCCAGCACATGGTAACTCTTCAGAAGGAAGGATATGAGACGAAGAGTTATACTATACAGATAGATAAGGAAAAAACTAATGTAACCTATACATTCCCTGCGCTTACTCCCGTAAGTAAACCCGATGAGCCCGATAATGGAGGAAGTGGCGACAGCGGTGAGGAAGACAGTGGAAACAGTGACAGCGGCTCCGAGGGGACAGGCGATGATGCCAAACCCGAGGAGGTAAGTGGAGGACAACCGTGAGATTAGATAAATACCTGAAGGTAACAAGACTTATAAAGAGAAGAACTGTTGCAAATGAAGCCTGTGATGCAGGAAGAGTTATGATAAATGACAGGGTTGCAAAGGCTAGCACAGATGTTAAGGCGGGAGATATTATTGCAATCAGTTTCGGTAATAAGGATGTGAAAGTTGAAGTTCTGGATGTCAAGGAGACTATCCATAAAGAGGATGTATCATCGCTTTATCGTTACATCTGACCACTCACATTGACAGTGCTTTTTTCAAGTACTAAAATATACTTGAGAGGTTATATCTCCGAAATAACGATAATGATATAAAGTTTTTCGGATGGGGAGTAATAATGGCAGCTAAGGCAAGATATAAAAGGGGCAACGTTCAAAATACATATGGAATGATAATGGCTACTGTTGCAGTGGCTCTGCTTCTTATTGTGGTTCTTGTAAGGAGTTTCAGTCTGGTGCAGAAGAGAGATCAGTACCGCAGCAAGATAGAGACTCTTCAGACGCAGATAGAGACAGAGCAGGCACGCAGTGAAGAGATAGCAGAATTTGAGACATATACTACAACGAGAAAGTATATTGAGAAGGTTGCAAAGGAAAAGCTGGGCCTTGTATATCCGGGAGAGATAATCTTCAAGGATGAGAGCTCAGGAAACTAAATAAAAACAAAGGCTCCGGAGGCGAGAAGTTCCGGAGCTTTTCTGATATCAAATATATGGAAGACAGATTAGGCGAAGGAATAAAAAAGTACATAGTTGAAGAAAAGCTTATCGCAGACGGTGAAGTTGTTCTTGCCGGTGTATCCGGAGGGGCTGATTCTGTCTGCCTTTTTCATATTTTGCGGCAGCTCCGGGAGGAACAGTCTTTTGATCTTGCGGTGGTTCATATCAATCATATGATCAGAGAGGCTGCCGAAGAGGAGGCGCTATTTGTCGAGAAGCTTTGCAGTGAATATGAGATACCTTTTTACAGAAGGGATATTAATATACCGAGTATAGTCCAAAAGGCAGATTTGTCTGAGGAAGAAGCCGGGCGAAATGAGAGATATAAAGCTTTTCTTGATATAGCAGGTGAGCTTTCGAGAAAGACCGGGAAGACTGTAAAAATAGCTACCGCTCACAATATGGGCGATCAGGCGGAGACGGTTCTTCATAATCTGTTCAGAGGCAGCAGGATTAAAGGACTTTCTGGAATAAGAGCAAAGGGAGAACGCGACGGCGTCGTACTGATAAGGCCTCTTTTGGAAACAGAGAGAAGCGAAATAGAGGAATATCTAAAACAAAAAGGTTTTAAATACTGTAATGACAGCAGCAACTTTACTGATGATTACACCAGAAATCGCATCAGGCACAACGTCATTCCGGTGGCGAAGGAGCAGATAAATGCTAAAGCTGACAGGCACGTCGCGGAAGCAGCAGCTTACCTTTCAAGAATAGATGATTATATTGATGAGCAGGCGAGACTGGTTGAAGGATGGCTAGTAGAGAGCAGTAAGGACGAGGTGGTACTTGACTGTGGCAGCCTTGCAGCACAGCCGGAGATAATAAGGGAAAGGCTGATCACAAACGGTATTCACCTTTTATATCCGCACGTGAAGGATATTCAGGCGGTGCATATCAGAGAATTGACAAGGCTTCCCTTAAGCACCGATGGGTCAGCAAAACTAAGCCTTCCGTATGGCATACAAGCAATCAGGACTTATGACAAACTAAAGCTCTGTTTCGACAAGAGCCAAGGTATGGAAAATGAAGATATCAGCGTTGATATGAAGGCTTTGAGAGAGGGCGGTGAGGTGGAACTTGAAGTTCCGCGTCTCGGAGTCGTAAATTTAAGAATTTTTCCCTATAAAAGTGACCTTAAAATCCCTATGGGAGAATATACGAAATGGTTCAATTATGATAAAATAAAGAATAGTCTGCAATTCCGCACCAGAAAAACGGGTGATACCATTTCGGTAGGTAACGGAAATAAAAAACTGAAGAAATTCATGATAGATGAAAAAATCCCGGTTGATAAGAGAGATGCGCTTTACATACTTGCAGAGGGGGACAATGTTCTATGGGTTCCCGAGCATCGTATGGGAGATGCCTACAGACTGAGTGATGATTCAAACAGAGTTTTGGAAGTTGCAGTAACAAAAAGATAAAGGAACAAGGAGCGCAGGAGCACTCCCGGAAAAGAGGTAAATATGGCAGAATCAGTTAGAGTTTTACTGTCTGAGGAGGAAGTTGACAAAAGAATTCAGGAGATCGGTGAGCAGATAAGCAAAGACTATGCCGGTAAGACAGTACATCTTATTTGCGTACTTAAGGGCGGTACTTTCTTTATGTGTGAGCTTGCAAAGAGAATCACGGTTCCCGTAACTATGGACTTTATGTCAGCTTCAAGCTATGGATCTTCTACAAAATCCAGCGGCGTTGTTAAGATTGTAAAGGATCTTGATGAGCCCATTGCAGGAAAAGATGTTCTTGTAGTAGAGGATATTGTGGACTCCGGAAGAACGCTCAGCTATCTTCTTAAGATGCTTGCTGACAGAGGTCCTTCAAGCATCAAGCTTTGCACTCTTCTTGATAAGCCCGAGAGACGTGTAATGGATGTTAATGTTGATTATACAGGCTTTGAGATTCCGGACGAGTTTGTTGTGGGTTATGGTCTCGATTATGATCAGAGATATCGCAACCTTCCTTACATTGGGGTTGTAGAGTTCGATTAAAGGGGATAAACAGTGAATAAAAATAGGGGCTTTAGTTTTTACTTTGGACTGATTATAGTTCTGCTTTTGGCTCTTGCTTTTCTTGAGTACGGTAAGGGCAGAATTCAGTCATCGGATACAGCCTACACCAGAGGCCAGCTGGTCAAGGATCTCCAGGAAAACAAGATATATTCCGCGGAAATCGTTCCGAATGAGGAGACTCCGACCGGAGTTGTAAAGATTGTTCTTACCAATAAAAACGAAAAGGTATTATATGCTACGGATATTTCCGAGATCGAAGCAATTCTTGTTGAGAACGGAATAGACCCTGTAGTAAGGGATGTTCCCGGTGAGAATCTTCTGATAAGCAGCATTATACCGATTCTGGTAGGATTGTTCGTCATCACCTTTTTGTTTGTGATGATGAATAATGCGCAGGGACAGTCATCCGGCAACAGCAGGATGATGAACTTTGGCAAGAGCAGAGCAAGGCTGTCCACAGGCGATGATAACAAGATAAAGCTCACGGACGTTGCAGGACTTGTTGAGGAAAAAGAGCAGCTTGCCGAGATAATCGAATTCCTTAAGGATGCAGGAAAGTTTACAAGAGTTGGAGCCAGAATACCAAAGGGTGTACTTTTGGAAGGTGCTCCCGGAACCGGTAAAACCCTGCTTGCAAGAGCTGTCGCTGGTGAAGCCGGTGTTCCGTTCTTTAGCATTTCGGGATCCGATTTCGTAGAGATGTTCGTAGGTGTCGGAGCTTCCCGTGTAAGAGACCTTTTTGCAGATGCAAAGAAGAATTCACCCTGTATTATATTTATCGATGAGATTGATGCGGTTGCAAGACGCCGCGGAACCGGTATGGGCGGCGGACATGACGAGCGTGAACAGACACTGAACCAGCTTCTTGTTGAGATGGACGGATTTGGTGTAAACGAAGGAATAATTGTCATGGCGGCCACAAACCGTGTAGACATTCTTGATCCCGCGATACTTCGTCCCGGACGTTTTGACAGAAAGATCACGGTTGCCCGTCCGGATGTCAGAGGACGTGAGGAGATACTTAAGGTTCATGCAAGAAATAAGCCTCTTGCAGAGACCGTTGATCTTCAGAGCATTGCACAGACTACAGCAGGATTTACCGGAGCGGATCTTGAGAACCTTTTAAATGAATCTGCAATCAATGCTGCGATGGATGACAGAGGCTTCATCACGCAGTCAGACATCCAGAAAGCTTTTGTACAGGTTGGGATAGGAACAGAGAAACACAGTCATATCATTTCCGATAAGGAAAAGAAGATAACTGCTTATCATGAGGCCGGACATGCGATACTTTACCATGTTCTTCCCGATGTAGGACCTGTATATACGGTATCTGTTATTCCCACAGGTATGGGAGCAGCAGGCTACACGATGCCGCTTCCCGAAAAGGATGAGATGTTCCTTACAAAAGGCAAAATGCTTCAGGAGATAATGGTTGTCCTCGGCGGAAGAATTGCCGAAGAGATCATCTTTGGAGATATTACAACCGGAGCATCAAGCGATATTCAGAAAGCTACCAGCGAAGCAAGAAAGATGGTTACCGTTTATGGCATGTCCAAGAGAATCGGTATCATCAATTATAACGAGCAGGAAGAAGATGTGTTTATCGGTTATGATATCCAGCACAACAAGCGCAATTCTGAGCTTATGGCTGGCGAGATTGATAAGCAGGTCAAGGATATCATCGATTTGTGCTATGCGAAGGCAAAAGAGATTCTCAGATCCTATGAGGATATTCTTCACTCCAGCGCTGAGCTTTTAATTCAAAAAGAAAAAATAGGACGTGCAGAGTTTGAAGCTCTTTTCACGCTCCATCAGGCTGTTTCACTGGGAGAAGACATAGCTGCACTGGCAGATAAAATTTGACGCTTGTGCAAAATAGACAAAAATGCATACGGGGTTTTAGTAATTTTGTGAAACGTGAGTATTTACCCATTATCGAGGTGGTGCTAATATACTCTTGTAACCCCCAATACATTAAAGTTTTTTGCTATACCCATAAGAAAGAAATACCTTCTCTAAAAAAGACAGCAACCCTAAGCTGTCTTTTTTTATAGTTTGCGCGCCATGGGCGCGCTCTAACGGGTGCAAGTCCCGAACACGCCCAGATAGTGGGAAGTGTACAGCTGAACAGCAAGGGTGTCCATCGTGAGGTGGAATCTGAAGGAAGCTGCAAGCAAATCTCTGGTCCGACGGACAGAAATCACATATAAGGCTAGGCTACGAGAGATAAGTTGGCTATAAGCAACGAAGTCTAATAACTATCACATTTGTAGTAGCAGAGTAAATGTGGCGGATATATGGAGAGAAAGAGCGTGCACCTTAAGCGTGGAGGTCTCACAGAGGTTCCATTAGCCTAGTAACAACGAACTGTGAGAAGTCAGCCGAGCCCATAGTAGTGAAGAAATCTCTGTAATGGAGATGGAGCGAAGGGGTGAACAATCAATAAGTTTGAGTATGTCACGTGTTGCAGAAATGACAACATCTGCCGTAATTAATCGGGAAAAGGGTGGTCAAATCAAGCGAGGCGGAAAGGAAAGAACGCATGGACACAAGTAGTCTAATGGAGCAGATACTATCTAGTGCTAATCTCAATAGTGCATATCTGCAAGTCGTACGAAACAAAGGTGCAGAGGGAGTGGACGGAATGAAGTACACAGAACTCAAAGAACATCTTGAAAAGAACGGCGAAATCATCAAGGAACAGTTGAGAACAAGAAAGTATAAACCTCAGCCAGTTCGAAGAGTGGAGATACCAAAGCCTGATGGTGGTGTCAGAAATCTAGGAGTACCAACAGTAACAGACAGATTCATACAACAAGCCATAGCACAGGTGTTAACACCAATCTATGAGGAACAATTCCACGACCACAGTTATGGATTCAGACCTAATAGATGTGCACAGCAAGCAATCCTAACAGCACTCGATATGATGAATGATGGTAATGACTGGATTGTAGACATTGACTTGGAAAAGTTCTTTGACACAGTTAATCACGACAAACTTATGACTATCATAGGTAGAACCATAAAAGATGGAGATGTTATATCTATCGTAAGAAAATACCTAGTCAGCGGAATCATGATTGATGATGAGTACGAGGACTCCATTGTGGGAACACCACAAGGAGGAAATCTCTCGCCATTATTGGCGAATATCATGTTGAATGAACTTGATAAGGAGATGGAAAAGCGAGGGCTTAACTTTGTAAGATACGCAGATGATTGTATCATCATGGTTGGAAGTGAAATGTCTGCTAATAGAGTCATGAGAAATATCTCGCGATTCATTGAGGAGAAACTTGGTCTCAAGGTCAACATGACCAAGAGTAAAGTGGACAAACCACAAGGACTTAAATTTCTTGGATTTGGATTCTACCTTGATTCAAGGGCACATCAGTTTAAGGCAAAGCCGCATGCAAAATCAGTAGCAAAGTTTAAGAAGAGAATGAAAGAACTCACTAGCCGTAGTTGGGGCGTTAGCAACAATTACAAGGTGAAAAAGCTCAATCAGCTCATCAGAGGTTGGATAAACTACTTCAAGATAGGTAGTATGAAAACACTTTGCAAGGAAATGGA
>NZ_FOBE01000044.1:0-20249 GCF_900109475.1 Butyrivibrio sp. ob235 | reverse complement strand
TACAGGCACTACGATGGAACAATAACAAATGCAGACATAAACGGAGCTGCAAATATCTTAAGAAAAGTATTCCCAAAGGTAACCCAATGGGATAGAGGTATAGTGGACATGCCCTGTTCTTTGGGATGCACTAAACATCCCAAAGGTTCATGCCGCTCTGCGGTATAACAGAAACCTCTTCCGACGCAGAGTCGGTGGAGGTAGTTCATCTTCCCGGCAACATCAGCGTTTGCAGCCTGGATATGTTCATTATTTTGAGAAATCGATTAGGAGGAGAGATAAATGCAATTTGAAGAGATGGGGAATATGTCAGGAAAGACATTAATGTTACTGCCTGGAACATGCTGCGATTGGCAGACAAACTTTGGAACGGTAATCGATAGCTTATCTGAAAAGTATCATCTTATATGTGTGAATTATGATGGTTTTGATGGAAGTGATGATATCTTTCCTGATATGATAACAGTGACTGAGAAAATTGAGAAATATATCATTGAGAAACATAATGGCAGGCTTGATGGAGCTATTGGATCTTCTCTTGGTTCCAGTTTTGTGGGTCAGCTTGTGATGCGAAAGAACGTGCATATAGACCATGCAATTTTTGGCAGCCCCGATCTCGATCAGAGCGGTAAGGTATCAGCGAAACTTCAGTCGATGTTTGTTGTACCTCTTCTTACCAGCTTTACAGGCAGTGAGAAGAAACGATATAAATCAAAAGAAAAGCTAAAGAAGATATTCGAAATGGATGATGAAAATGCCGAGAAATTCATGAACTGCTTTTCCAAGTTCAATCCCGAGTCCATTAAGAATGAGTATTACACTGACCTCCTGACACATCTTGAGGATGATATCAATGTAGAGCATACAAGAGCTCATTTTATCTATGCAAATAAGATGGGGGAGAAGTACTTAAAACGTTATAAGAAGTATTTCCATAATCCGGATATCAGGGAATTCAACATGCAGCATGAACAGTGGCTGTTTGGCGGTAAAGAATACGCAGAGCCTGTGCTTAAGACAATAGATGAATTTATGGAAATGACAGTTTAAGGGAGACAGCAATGAGATTATATACAGTTGAAGTAAATAGTAACGAATACGTAGCGGTAGAAAACAAGGATAAAAAGCTTGTTACACTTGATTCCATGGGGATTAAGATTTCAGATATCAATGAGCTTATTAAGAGATTTGATAAGCTTAGAGGAGAGATTGATAAAAATATCAGCATCGGTAGAGAATTAGAAAATTATAGGGTTTTGGCACCTATTCCTGTTCCACAGCAGGATATCATATGCCTTGGGGTAAATTATAAGGAACATATTGATGAAACTGCGGATGTAGTGGATTTTACAAAGAAACAGGATTCGGTTTATTTTTCTAAGCGTGTTAACAGATGTAATGATCCCGATGGAACTATTCCTGTCTATGATTTTGTAGATAGTCTGGACTATGAAGTAGAGCTTGGAGTTATTCTGAAAATAGATGCTTTTCAAATATCAACAGAAGAGGCGGCTGATTACATTTTTGGTTATACCATAATCAATGATGTAAGTGCCAGAAATATACAGCTAAAGCATCAACAGTGGTATAGAGGAAAAAGCCTTGATGGTTACACGCCAATGGGACCTTGCATTGTTACTGCAGATGAAATTGGCGATGCCCATAATCTTAGTATTGAATGCTTTGTTAATGATGAAAAAAGACAGAGCAGTAATACGGCATGTATGATCACGACAGTGGAAGAAGCAATTTCAGAATTGTCCCAGGGAATGACGCTAAAAGCAGGAACTGTCATTGCAACAGGAACTCCCGGCGGAGTTGGGATGGGATTCAATCCTCCTAAGTTTTTGCAGCAGGGAGATATAGTAAAATGCTGCATTGAAAAAATAGGGGAGTTAGTAAGTAAAGTAGATAAGCTCTGAAAAAAGGGTTTTATGTTTGACCATGCAAGGTTCTTCGTGAGATAGACGATAAGGACTACGAGTACTACTATAGAGACAGAAAGATAGAAAAAGATGACCTCGAGGAAGAGGCAAAGCTCAGAGAAAATCAGGATTTTGAGCATATAAAATATTGAGATAACAGATTTGGAGTATTAATTATATGGCATCACTTTTACTGGCAGTAATTTACCTAATTTTCATAAGCCTCGGGCTTCCGGATTCGCTCTTGGGTTCCGGATGGCCTGTAATGCAGGGAGCATTTGGTGTTCCCTCGTCATATGCGGGATATGTGTCGATGACGATATCCTTTATGACTATTATTTCAGCACTTTTTAGTCCCAAGATTATAAAGAGATTTCATACGAAGTGGATTGTGATTTTTTCTATATTGCTGACAGTTTTTGGACTTTTGGGATTTTCGGTTTCAAGGCATTACTATATGCTGTTTTTGTTTGCAATCCCCTATGGCCTTGGTGCAGGCGCAATAGACGCTTCTGTAAATCATTATGTTGCTAATAATTTTTCCGGATCGGTGATGAATTTCCTTCATTGCTTCTATGGAGTGGGAGCGGTTATCAGCCCTTCCATCATGGCGCTTGCACTTAAATATGCCAGATGGAATGAGGGATACAGATGGACTGCTTTTGTTCAGATTGGAATACTTCTTGTATGTATTTTGTCCCTGCCTCTCTGGAAAAAGAATGAGTCCGAAAGTGACGAAGAAGAAATCAAAAACAGTGCCGGGATAAGAGAAACATTAACAGTTCCGGGAGTGGTTCTGACATTGATTGCGTTCTTTGCATATTGCTCAGGCGAGGCAACATGTTTTCTTTGGACACCAAGCTATTTTGCAGGAACAAGAGCAGGACTATCAAAGGAGCTGGTAGCATCTTTTGGATCGTTGATTTTTGGTGGGCTTATGCTTGGAAGGCTTATATCAGGCTTTATTTCAAATAAGCTGGGAGACAGGCTTCTTATAAGAATTGGGATAATAGTAGAACTTATCGGAATATTACTAGTCCTTATGCCGACATCGGGGTATTTGATTGCAGCTGTCGGTTTCGTAGTTATCGGAACAGGAATGGGACCGGTTTATCCTGCTATCCAGCACATGGCACCGACGAACTTCGGAAAAAGATACAGCGCAGCGGCAATAGGCCTTCAGATGGCTTCTGCGTACGTTGGAAGTACTTTTATGCCTATGGTATTCGGCCATCTGCAGCAGCTCATGGGCATATGGATCATGCCTTTTTACCTGCTTTTGTTTGCAGCATTGAATATAGGAATGCTTGAGACGGCATATAGGAAGTTGAGGTGAGCCTGATTGCAGGTGCAAATGAGGTCTTATATGGGAAGAAATGAAGATAAGCTTCAGAATGAAAATGTATTCAGTAAAATGGATAGTTCCCTTTCACAGTATTTATTTGAAAATAGGGAAAACAGGGTGGTACATCCTTCGCTTAATGAGGAAATGGAGGATTTCAGACCGGTCAGAGATGGCGATATAAAAACTGTAAAAAAGAATCTGATAAAGCATCGAAGCAGAGGTTTCCCCAAACTGTCAGAATCTCCGGTGTTGCAGAGAAAATACCTTTTTGTGTCAAGCATTACAAGTTGCTGCAGGTTCTGTATAGAGGCAGGAATGCCGGCAGATGAATCATATGGATTATCTGATCTTTATATTCTGAAAATGGATAAATGCCAGACTGTTGATGAGGTGACAGAGGTTTATGAGGAGATGATGCTCGATTATACCAGGAGGATGCATGCACTCAAGGCAAAAAGTGTGCAGCTTTCCCCGAAGGTCATAGCATGTATGAATTACATCGATAATCATCTTCATGATCGTATAACGGTTCAGGATCTCGCGGATGAGGTGGAGATGAATGCTTCATGGCTATCAACAGTTTTTAAGCGTGAAGTCGGAGTATCGGTATCCGAATACATCAGGTCAAGGAAGTTAAATGCAGCAAAACATCTGCTGACATTTAATGAGTATTCATGTACGGATATTGCTGAGTATCTGGGATTTGCCAATGAGAGTCATTTTTCCACTCTTTTTACAAAAGAGGAAGGGATGTCACCAAAGGAATATAGAAGAGAACATTTCCAAAAACATTTTTCTGAATTAAGGTGACTCAAGAAGTTTGAAATGACTCTTCCTATATTCTATAATTCCTTCGTCCTTCATGTGAGATAGTTCTTTTGACATGTTGGTTCGTTCAAGGTTCAGGTAATCGGCCAGCTGTTGCCTGTTGAAGGGAATGTCAAACTCTCTGGTGCCGGTCTGGAGCGAGGTTGCGTTAAGGTATGACAGGAGACGTCCGCGGCAGCTTTTCGGAGAAGTATGAAAGCTGCGTCCGGAGAGGACAAGGTTTTTCTGAGATGAGATAATAAGGATATTTTTAAGGAGCTTTTCCTTCCAGGGAGAGCTCTTTTTATTATCGTTAAGTAGATTCTTGATATTGCAAAAGAGAATTCTGCAGTCCTCATTTGCTCTGACATCAACCAGGAGGACCTCGCCAAGAAGAGCATAGGTTTCAGCAAAGTACTGATTTTGCCCAACATGGCTTAAGACAGTGCAGTTACCCCAGACGTCATTACTTTCGATAGTTACACTGCCAGAGAGTACCATGCCTATCTTTAAGGTGCGCTCTCCTGCGTGGAGAATCACATCGTCTTTTCTGTATTTCTTTTCTCTTGCGTCAAGAGAAGCAAGGCATGAAGACAGCTCTTTTGCCGTCATGCCCAGAAAAAGTCTGCTTTTTTCTATTCCTTCATAGTTCATAAAAATCACCTCAAATGTGGCTCAAACAACATACTTGTTATGAACAGTATATTATACTGACACCATCGGAACAAGAAATAAGTATGAAACAGAGAGGTTTAACGATGGTAAGAAAGATAATTAAGATTGATGAAGAAAAATGTAACGGCTGTGGCATCTGCGCTAATGCATGCCACGAAGGTGCCATTGATATTGTAAACGGAAAGGCAAAGCTTGTAAGAGAGAATTTCTGCGATGGCTTTGGAGACTGTCTGCCGGGATGTCCAATGGGAGCAATCTCTTTTGAAGAGAGGGAGGCCCCTGCTTATGATGAGGCAGCAGTAAAGGCAGCACAGGAGAAGAAAGGATTGGAAGGACATGGTTGTCCCGGCTCAAGATTTATGACGCTTAAGAGCAGCGCGCAGGAGAACAGTAATCCCGGAAAGGATTTGATCTCAGGGATGAGCGCACATCCTTCAAGATTGCTGCAGTGGCCTTGTCAGATTAAACTCCTGCCGACGCAGGCTGATTTTTATAATGGTGCAAAACTCCTTATTGCAGCTGACTGCACAGCATATGCTTATGCAAATATGCATGAGGAATTCATGAAGGGTAAGGTTACAATGATTGGATGTCCCAAGCTTGACGAAGGCGATTACACAGAAAAGCTAACAGAGATAATTTCAAACAACGATATTACCGGTGTGACTATCGTAAGGATGGAAGTACCCTGCTGTGGCGGGCTCCAGAGAGCTGCAGAGAATGCTATAAGAAACAGTGGAAAGTTCCTCCCCTGGCAGGTTGTGACAATATCTCGTAACGGAGAGGTAATTGATTAAATTTCCCAACAAGCAGAAAATCCGTGGGCTTATGACAGGAGCGAGTATATACTGAAAGCAGTGAAAAATAAGGAGGTACATGATGGCAGCATTAAACGAAAGAAAAGTAGCGGTTGTAGGTTGTGGATTTGTCGGTTCAGCATCGGCATTTGCCCTTATGGAGAGTGGGCTCTTTTCAGAGATGGTGCTGATCGATGTGAATAGAGAGAAGGCCGAGGGAGAGGCCCTTGATATCAGTCATGGACTTCCTTTTGCAAAACCAATGCAGATATATGCAGGAGATTATAAGGATGCCGGAGATGCTGCAGTTGTGGTTGTAACTGCCGGAGCCGGACAGAAGCCCGGTGAGACCAGGCTTGATCTTGTGAAAAAGAATGTTGGCATCTTTAAGGCTATTATACCTGAGATAGCTAAATACAATAAAGACGGAATTCTCCTTATTGTGGCGAACCCTGTTGATATTCTTACATATGCCGCTGCCAAGCTGAGCGGCTTCCCTGAGAACAGAGTCTTTGGTTCGGGAACAGTTCTTGATACTGCCAGGTTCAAATATCTTCTTGGAGAGCATTTGAGTGTAGACAGTCGTTCAGTACATGCATTTATCATAGGCGAGCATGGAGATAGTGAGATTGCAGCATGGAGCAGTGCTAATGTTTCAGGAATTCCTATTCATGATTTCTGTGAGATGAGAGGGCACTTTGAGCATGAAAAGGCCATGAAAGAGATCGCAGAGAATGTAAAGAACAGCGCTTATGAGATTATCGAAAAGAAAGGCGCTACATATTACGGAATTGCCATGAGTGTAAGGCGTATCTGCGAAGCTATCATCCGTGATGAGAAATCTATTCTTCCAATTTCCAGCATTCAGCATGGAGAGAACGGGATCGATGGTGTCGCTCTTAGTATGCCTGCCATTGTCGGAAGAAGCGGAGTTGAAGGCGCTGTGCCCATAAGGCTCAGTGATCAGGAAAAAGAGGCACTGGGGAAATCCTCTGAGACGCTGAAAGCTGTTATTAACGAATCGCTTTGAGTACGATCTATGATATCGACGATAATATGACACACCAATCGGCGAAAACGGAGCTAAGCTTTCCGGTGGAGAGAGACAGCGTATGGCTCAGCTTCAGAGCGACAGTGCCGGTTGGAGTATTGCGTAAACCATTAACAATTTACTATTTTGGGGGTGTTCAGAAAAGAACACCCTCTTTATTTATTGAGAAATCTTATCATTTCAAAATCCCGTAATATCGTTGACTGCTGCAAGAATTGCGAATAGAATGTTAGCTGTGACTAACCGGTTAACAGCGTTAACATCATTAAGGAAAATATGGATACAAAATCAGAAATCATTACTATTGCAAAAGCAGAGTTCATGGAAATGGGTTTTCAAGAAGCCTCCATGAGGAAAATTGCATCAAAAGTGGGAATAACCGCAACCGCCTTATATCGGCACTACGCTAACAAGGAAGAAATATTTGATGCGATTGTTGAACCTGCGGTAAGCGCCTGGGATGCGATGTGCAAAACCGAAGAGATAAGGCAGACCGGTACTGCAAGGGAACATGGACTCGATGCCATGTGGCAGGATACTGAGCAGTCAAGGTTTATCGTGGATATGATCTACAAAGACTTCGACGCCCAAAAGCTTCTTTTCTGCAGGAGTAAAGGAACAAAATACGAGAATTATATGCATGAGGTAGTTACAAAGATTCAGGTGGCTACGCTTTCGTTCATGAAGGAACTTGAAGAGAGAGGAGTGCATATTAATCAGGTTGACGGAAAGGAAATGCATCTGCTTTTGAGTGCGCAGTATTCAGCAATGCTTGAGATGGTTGACCATGATTTTACTTATGATGAGGCAATGCACTATGCCGAAACTATAGCGTCTTTCTTCAAAGAGGGATGGAGAAAATTTCTTGGTTTTTAAGGCGCATAAAAATGCAGCAAAAAGGAGGGCTTATGAAAAAAAGAAGTACATTCTCCTGGGTCTTAGAGTTTGCCGGGAGGAAAAGGAGTTTTTACCTTGGAAGCGTGATACTCGCTATCCTTGGTGTTGCAGCATCCTTTGTTCCGTATCTTATTATTGCGGATATGGTGGGGAAGCTTTTGTCGGGTAACAGGGACTTAAGCTATTATATGAAAGCAACTCTCTTTATGGGACTCTGTTGGGTGCTGAGAGTGACATTTCACTCGGTATCCACAACTCTATCTCATGTGGCCACCTTCAACGTTCTTGGTGGCATCAGAAAACAGCTTTGCAAAAAGCTCTCTACAATTCCGCTTGGATCGGTTCTGGATGATAACAGCGGAAGCTATAAGAACATCATTGTTGAGCGTGTAGATGCGATGGAGACTACACTTGCTCATATTATTCCCGAGTTCACTTCGAATATTCTTTTACCCATAGTTATGTTTGTATATCTTTTAACCCTCGACTGGAGAGTTGGTTTATCCAATCTCATTCCTGCGATTATAGGTGTTGGATTTGCGGCTGTCATGATGGCTAAGAGTCAGGGTGAGTTCGAAGTTACGGTTCAAAAGACCAAATACCTGAATGATACAGCTGTTGAGTATATCAATGGCATTGAGGTTATTAAAGCCTTTGGAAAAACAGGCAGTTCATACGAGAAATTCGTGGTTGCAGCAAGAGATGGCGCAGACTGCTTCATTAACTGGATGAGGAAATGTATCTGGTGGCAGGCAGGAACTACTACTTTTATGCCTGCGACATTCCTTGGGGTTCTTCCTGTTGGGTTGTTTCTTGTATGGAAAGGAAGCCTTTCACCTGAAAACTTCATCACCTGTGTAATATTATCCGCCGGTCTCATAACACCGCTTATGGTAGCTTTTTCATATATGGATGACATTATGAAAATGCAGACTATTTTTGGTGAAGCTACAGAGATCTTAGAAAGAAAGGATATGGTAAGACCTTCTGTCCTTACTAAGGCTCCTAATGGTTCGGATATCGAAATAAAAGGGGTGAAGTTCTCATATAAGGATAAAGAGATACTTCATGGAATCGATATGGAGATAAAGCAGGGAGAGGTTAATGCCTTTGTAGGACCATCCGGTTCGGGAAAGAGCACTATAGCTAGACTTATCGATTCACTTTGGGATGTGGATGAAGGCACAATAACCTATGGCGGCGTAGATATAAAGGAGCTTCCGCTTGATTACTATACAAGTCAGATAGCTTATGTCGCACAGGATAACTATCTTTTTGACATGAGCATTATGGAAAACATCAGACTGGGTAAGGAAGGCGCCACAGATGAAGAGGTTATAAATGCAGCTAAAGCTTCGGGCTGTCACGATTTTATTCTAGGTCTTGAAAATGGCTATGACACTGTTGTTGGCAGTGCAGGCGGACACTTATCAGGCGGTGAGAGACAGCGAATATGCATAGCAAGAGCGATGCTGAAAAATGCACCGGTGGTTATTCTTGATGAAGCTACAGCCTATACAGATCCTGAAAACGAAGCACTGGTTCAGCAAAGCGTTGCAAAACTCGTGCAGGGTAAGACTTTGATTGTCATCGCACACAGACTTTCAACGATAAAAGATGCGGATAAGATTTTTGTAATAAATGACGGCCGGATTGAAGCATCCGGAAATCATTGTGAACTTCTTTCAAATTGCATTCTCTACAGGAAGATGTGGGAAGCACATACTATTGCCAAGGATGATGCCATGGAATCTGAGGACTTGGCGGAAGCCAGAAAGGAGGCAGCTAATGCTTGAGATGCTTAGGAAGTTTTTTGCCTTTTGCAGTCCGGAGAATAGGGCAAAGTTTTATAAATCGGCAATTCTGGGTGTGTTTGATGCACTTTTGGGAGCAATGAAAATACCTGCTGCATTTTTTGCTATAAATGCAGTGGTAAATAAGGACATTAACGTAAACACTTTTGTTATTGTCATGGGATTTATGCTTGTCAGCACAATCGGAAAAATGATTGTAAACAGGTTTTCGCAAATGCTTCAGACTGAAGGCGGATATGATACCTGTGCAGGAAAAAGAATCGAGATTGGTGAGCATCTGAGATACCTTCCAATGGGATACTTTAATGATACAAGTCTCGGACACATCACTTCCGTAACAACGAATACACTTGAACAGACAGGCGATATTGCAACACGTGCGATAATGATGGTCCTTCAGGGAAGCATTACAACTGTTGTAATCGGGATCGGAATGTTCATTTTTGATGTGAGAATAGGCATTATCTCTGTAATCGGAATACTTATTTTCTTCCTGTTCAACAAGTACACAAACTATAGTGTTGCCAGAGTTGCAGGCGAGAAGCTTGAGTCCGATAAGGACATGGTTGGCGTGGTTTTGGAGTTTATTCAGGGAATTGCCGAGATACGAAATTACAACATCATTTCCCAGAACAGTACCAGATTATCCAAAGCTATTGAGAGGAAGACTAAAGCCGATATCGGCGCAGAAACTGCAGCAATACCGGCAGTCGGGGTTCAGATGCTGATATGCAAGCTCATCGGCGTTGTAATAGCAGGGGCTTCTGTTTACTTTTATTTGACAGGTACCATGGAGCTCACCTATACCATAACAATGCTTTTGTGCTCATTTATGGTATTTGAAGCTCTGGATTTGGCGGGAATATATACAGCACTTTTGAAAATCATCGGCAGGGGAGTTGATCTTGTAGATGAGATCATGTCTATCGAGCAGATGGATATAAATGGCGAAGATATTCGCCCGGCAAACAAAGACATTCATCTTGAGCATGTGAGCTTTGCCTATGAAAACAGAACAATCATTGATGATGTAACTCTGGATATTAAAGAGAATACCACTACAGCGATTGTCGGTCCTTCCGGCGGAGGAAAGACAACGATAACTTCTCTTATCGCAAGATTCTGGGATGTAAAGTCAGGAAAAGTGACCCTTGGAGGAAGAGACGTAAGAGATTACAGTTTTGACTCACTGATGGAGAACTTCAGCTTTGTATTCCAGAGGGTATATCTCTTTGAAGACACAATTGCCAACAACATTCGCTTTGGACGACCTGAAGCATCGATGGAAGATGTTATAGCCGCTGCTAAGAAAGCATGCTGCCACGAGTTTATCATGGGACTTCCCGATGGCTATGAGACAGTTGTTGGAGAAGGCGGTGCAACTCTTTCCGGTGGTGAGAAGCAGAGAATTGCAATTGCCCGCGCGATCATGAAGGATGCACCGATAATCATCCTCGATGAGGCTACAGCAAATGTGGATCCCGAGAATGAGAAGGAACTCACTTTGGCGATTGAGAATCTGACAAAAGAAAAGACCATTATCATGATTGCTCACAGACTTAAGACAGTTAGAAATGCGGATCAGATAATTGTCATCGATAAGGGGAAAATTGTTCAGCAGGGTAAGCACGATGAGCTTATGGAACAGGAAGGAATTTACAAGAATTTTGTCAGCGGAAGGAAGCAGGCGGTCAGCTGGAAGATAGCTTGATATAAAAAAATGAGGCGGACGGGGATATTCTCAGTTTAAATATCCCTGAGCTTAGCGTGCCAAAAGGCGCAGTGATAGGTGTTATAGGGAAAAATGGGACAGAAACAGCGAGTTGCCATAGCTTCAGCAATAGCGGCAGATGCAAAGCTTCTCTTGTTTGACGAACCGACATCGGGACTGGACTATTCTCATATGGTGAAAGTCTCTGAGCTTTTGAGGAAGCTTGCTGATTCCGGACGAACAGTCCTTGTCTCAACCCATGATCCGGAACTGATAGAGCTATGCTACGATTATGTGCTTTGTATAAAAAATGGGAAGGCTGTGAAATTGGAAAAATCACAGTTTAAACACTCATAGAACCAATGAATAAAACTACTGCTACGAGCCCTCCCCAGATATTAGCAAGGATTTCAAGGATTCCAAGGAAAAGATATTTTCTGGAGGGTTTGCTTCCGTCTTTTACTGACTTTACAGCAAAGATTGTACCTAAAACAGAAATAATCAAGCATGGTAGTGGTGCCAGAAATATGCCTATGAGACCGACCATTGCAAATATTGAATATATTGTGCCCCTGTGAGTGGGAGCCTCCAGCATACTGGCAAGTACCCAACATATGATGGTAACTACGAATACAATGATTGGTATCAGTACAAGGATCCTTGAAATGTTATGGTATTTAGAATTCATCTTCCTCTCCTAAATCATAACCACCGGTAATTACAGGAACATAGATGCCATCACTGCCCCAAGGTTGAACCATGACGTAGCTTTCATAGAAAGCACCATCAGGGAAAAGCAGATTGATGACAACTCCTTGTTCTGTCTCCTCTTGAATCTCAATCTTAACTTTTGTTTCATCATCTGAAAGGTTGAGAAGATATCTTGCAGAAGCACTGGGATCAAACAACTTACTGTAGTATCCGTTTGTATCCTGCTTTGCGATTCCGTTAAGGATTTCACCAAGGCCGTTCTTAGTGTAATTAACAGCATTGAAATCCTCAGGATGCTCGCAATAAGCTTTGTTAAAATCCTTTACTGATTCGATATTTTCGCAGAAGTTCATCTCCTCGGAGTCCACCATTACTACACCTTCTCTGTCCTTGGCAAATTCCAAAGTCTCCTGCCATACATATACGTGAGGCTCTGAATCTGCAGCATAGTAGTGCACCTCTGCCTTATTATAATCATCTGTAACGATTATTGTTTTATTGGGAATTTCCTCACTTCCAAACATACTGGGCCATGGGCTTGAATATCCAAAGGATATGGATCCATCCGCATCAAAAAACAAAAGCTCCTCGTCCATCAGATTCTGCATTGCCTTCTCATTTGAATAAGAAACAATTGCATCCGCATTCCTGTCTTCGAAGTCATTAATCCAGTTAGAAAGCAGTTCATCATACGCCGCTCTTTCAGAGTAATCATCACTCTTTTCATTTCCACCAGAAGCACTTGTAAAGAAGCATCCATAGAGAGCAACGCTTACCGCGATCAACATTGTGATAAGCCAGAAGGAAGGCTTTCTATAATTGAATATCTGTTTAATTCTTGTTTTTACTCCCACCTCTCCAAAAGCAAGTGAATATGTGAGGGCATATCTCCTATGTGTACTGCAATTTAAGAGTGATGTAGCATAGGTCTTCTTCTCTTCAAGTGACATATTCTTTATCACGCGCTCGTCGCAGGCAAGTTCAATGTCCTTACAAAACAGTGTAAAGGAAATCCACACAAGAGGGTTAAACCAGTGAATTCCAAGAAGAATAAAGCCTATAAGCTTTCTAATGTGGTCATACCTTGCAATATGCGCTCTCTCATGTAAAAGCACATTACCGACAGTCTCCTCATCAAGACCTGAAGGCAGATAAATTGCAGGCTTTATAAATCCAAGAATAAAGGGAGTATCTATAGCATCACACACGAAAACATCATCATGTGCTTTCCCTGCTGCTTTTGCACCATCCCCACACTCATTGTTCTTACCAAGTTTAATAGAAACATTTATATCTTTTTTAATTGAAATAAAGCTCACAACTGCATATAAAGCCACTGCAAAAACGCCGATAATCCATACCATCCAAAGCCATGCAAGAATTTCACTTCTTACAGACAAAACCTCCAGCGCTCCACTATTTGCGCTGGTGGCTATGATCTGTTCATTTGGCAGATAGTCATACTCTGCATCAGAAGGCACTATCATATTATCGCCACCTATAGACGCAGCTCCCACTTCAGAAGCCGGAGTGTAGTCACGATAAGTAACCTCAGGCACTTCTTCATCTTTGTTATCTCCAAGCAAAAGAGATTCTACTGCCCCATTCACATCCGGGAAAATCCCAAACTGTGATTCAACCTGAAAAGGCATGATGAGCTTTAATGCTACAATAGCCCAAAGCACACCCATAAACCACTTAGGTGCCTTCTTTAAAGGAAACCTCAAAAGAATAACTGCTATCATGAGAAATGAGGCTGTTATGCTCATCTCAAGAATTTTAATAAAAACTGTCCCCATACATTTCCCTCCAATTTTCAAGTAATCCAGGTACTGTGAAAGCACCTATTTCTGTAATTCATTTATTTTCCTGCACCATATCCCAACAAAAGCAAGCATTTAATCCTTCGCCTTATCAATGATTTCCCTAATCACATCAAGCTCCTTTTTTGAGAGCTTCTGACGAGAAGTGAAAGCTGCAAGAAAAGCAGGTAAGGATCCCCCAAATGTTTCCTCTACAAACTCCTTGGTCTATTCTGTGTAGACTTCATATTCTGAGTTTACTCTGAATAGACCAAGTTGTCAACCTTTATTCTCTATTACCTTGAAATCTAGAGAAAGTCAGGAATCAAGGTAATCACACGCTAAAATTGCTTTATTTTATCGGGGGATAATACAGAACTGATTTTGTCGGGCTAACACCCAACCTCAAATTATGCTAATATATATGAGTAGAGGCAAAGACGCTTTTCAAAAGATTGGCGGTCTTTGTCTTTTCTTTTTGCCTTAGGAGAAAGGGGGATGAAGGATGGTCACATTAAATGATTATCTGTATTCGGGGGATACGGTTTTAAAGATTTTGCAGAGATATCACAACGATCTTAAAGAGGATGCAATGAAAACCAAGAATGGAGTTGATATAATTCATTGCAATTTTCTTCTTCAGTTGACGGAGCTCCTGGAACACAATGATTTCCTGACTTCGCAGTCACAGCGTCTGAGAGAGTTCTATAAATACATGTCCAATGAATATCCGTTTCTTGCTTTCGCCTTTAAGGGGAGAATCAAGTCCCTGATAAGGGCGGAGGAGAAGTTCAATGGAAATATCGTTGAGCATGTCTATGATTATTATGGGAAAAATCATGCCTTTCCAAGTGTCACGGAACTGAAGCAGGAAATGGGGCCTATAAGGGATCTGATCGCATACCGCATAGTTATTTCCATGCCCGCATGCCACTTGAAGGATGGGGAAAACCGCGATGAGATAGAACTGAAATATCTGTATAAAATTGCAAATGAACTGCCGGGATTTCTGGAGGAGATGGGCTTTTCTGCTGAGATATACGGGATACCTGGCAAGGATCCTTCTGATATGATCACAGAAACTCTTAGGCCGTACTATAGAGATTACATTAAAAACCCCAGTCCATACGGATATCGTTCACTTCACATAACTTTTTATGATAATCAATCCAGATCGTATCTTGAGGTACAGATTCGAACCAAGCAGATGGATGACTATGCGGAGATAGGTCCGGCGCACCATCTGGGATATGAAAAGAGACAGGATGAAGAGCGAAGCCGCAGGGATACTGTGCCTTCAGGAGAATGTACGTATTTTGACGAAGCATATGAGAGAGGGATGCTTTTGCAGGGGCTTGACCTTTCCAAGCTTGATGTTAACATGTTTGGCGCCGTGAACAATCAGCTTGTGAATGACGGATGCGGACTCTATCGCGGGAGATTGATTTTGCCCTATGAGCATCTTTCAAGATTCCAGAATGATATTATTGATTAAAAACTATTGCGCGTAAATGAATTTTGGTGTATAAAAAATAGGAAAAATTAAACAGACGGGAGCTTGTAGTACAGGCTGAGAGGAAGGTGTGACCTTCGACCGAGAACCTGATTTGGATAATGCCAACGTAGGGATGCCTGATATTATGGGAAGAACGTATGCGGAAGCAATCTGAACGGTTGCTTCCTTTTTTGTTGGAAAAATGGGCACCGTTTTCCGGTTTGTGGTTGAATGCCGTGGGGAGTCTCTTTGCAAGCCGTCTGGGATAGGAGATGAGGTATGAAAAAAAGTAACTATTTGTTGAGGCTGGTTATGCTGGCCATGTTTGTGGCGCTCGGAGTTGTGATATCACCGATTCTGAGAGTTGAGGGAATGTGCCCGATGGCGCATCTTATCAACATAACCTGTGCGGTCTTCATGGGACCGGCTTACGCGCTTCTTTGTGCACTTCTAATCGGCATCATCAGGATGGCGATTATGGGAATTCCGCCCCTTGCTCTGACCGGAGCTGTTTTCGGGGCAACACTTTCAGGAGTTTTTTACAAATTATCAAAAGGGAAAATCTTCGCAGCGGTCCTCGGGGAGATCATCGGAACGGGCCTTATCGGCTCTGTCGTATCCTACCCTGTTATGACTTATCTCTGGGGGAAAGAGGGCCTGACCTGGTTTTTCTACGTTCCGAGCTTTATCTGCGGAACCCTTATCGGGGGAAGCATCGCATTTTTGCTGCTTCTAAGACTTAAGGCTACGGGTATGCTTTCAAGGATTCAGAACAGTCTTAAGGATGTTGAGGCAACTGAAGAAAACAGCGAAAGTAATACAAAAAGAAAGGCGTCATAAATGTCTGAGCTAATTCACTGTATAACAAATCCAATATCTATGATGCAATGCGCAAATGCAATTTTAGCACTTGGCGCGAAGCCGATAATGGCTGAGCATCCGTTGGAAGTCAGGGAAATCACTGAGAGCGCTTCTGCTCTTGTAATTAATCTGGGTAATATATCGGACACCAGAATGGAGTCGATGGAGATATCTTTTGAGACTGCTCTGGAGAAAAATATACCGGTTGTGATAGATGCGGTGGGCGTAGCCTGCTCCAAGCTTCGCAGGGATTTTGTGATGAGGCTTCTAAAGATGAGGTCGCAGAAACCGGAATTGTCTTTGAGGGAAAAGGGGATCCTTTTAATAAAGGGGAACTATTCTGAAATCAAGGCGATTTTTGATGAGTCCTATAGAGGAGTTGGCGTTGATGCAGACGAAAGTCTGGGAGCTTCAGAGATAGCTGATATTGTAAGAATGCTGGCTTTGAATCTGGGAGTGATCGCTCTCGCCAGCGGAGAGAAGGACATCGTATCAGATGGAAGTCGTACATTTTTTATAAGTAATGGGAATCCGATGATGGGGGTGATTACGGGAACCGGGTGCATGCTAGGGGCTATATGCGGCGTGTTTCTGGCAAGGAATGCGAGCATAGAAGCTGTCACCCGCGCTGCCGGATTTTTCGGGATTGCCGGAGAAATTGCATATGAGAGAGCGGAAGCAGTTACGGAGAGGTTTACAAATGGCAAAGCATCTGAAAGCATGGTTGGAAGCGGAAGTTTTCTTGTTGAACTTTTAAATGCAATTTCAATGATCGATGAAGAAACTGTAAAAAGTTTGCTTAGATGCGCTGAAGAAAAACATTCATGTAACTGAATTTATTTTTCATAAAACATAGAAAGGATTAGTCCGGTCATAGGATTGGATAGTACAAGACAGATGGGAAGAATAGACAGAGAGCAGCTGAAGCTCTACCTGGTGACAGACAGCACCGGAATGGATGAGGAGACGTTTCTTCGAAAGACGGAGGCAGCCATACGGGGCGGCGCCACGATTGTCCAGATCAGGGAAAAGGAAAAAAGTACGCGCGAATACATGGAGCTTGCGGGTAAGGTTCATGAGATTACGGCAAGGTACAAGGTGCCGCTGATTGTGGACGACAGGATAGATGTGGCGATGGCGATAGGAGCCGAGGGTGTGCACCTTGGGCAGAGCGACATGCCGGTCAGCGTCGCAAGAAGAATTGTGGGAGGCAAGATGATAATCGGTGCCACGACTAAGACTGTGCAGCAGGCGAAGGAAGCTTATGAAAGCGGTGCCGATTACCTTGGAGTAGGAGCAATTTATCCTACCACAACCAAAGTGAAAACGGTTCTGACCTCGGTTGATACGCTTCGAAGTATCTGCGAAGCTGTGCCAATACCCGCAAATGCCATAGGCGGGCTCAATAAGGATAATATTCAGATTCTGAAAGGTGTTCCGATAGCAGGAATATGTGTTGTGTCTGCAATCATGAAGGCAGAAGATCCGGAAAAGGCAGCGGCAGAATTGGTCGCAGCTTTTGAGGAACTGAATCATTGAAGGAACAGCCTCGTCAAAAATGAATATGGAACAGTTTGGAGCTATTGAAAATATGAAAAAGAAGACGGTTATAACAATTGCCGGAAGTGATTCGTCCGGGGGAGCCGGAATCCAGGCGGACATCAAGACTATTGAATCGAAGGGTGTTTTCGCAATGAGTGTGATAACCGCACTCACAGCGCAAAACACTATGGGCATCACCGGAGTTCTGCCGGTTCCGAAGGACTTCATCTACAAGCAACTGGAGGCGGTCCTTGAGGATATCAGGCCTGACGCGGTGAAGATAGGCATGCTTCCGAATAAAGAAGCAATGGAGGCGGTGGTGCTCGCTATTGATAAATACGACCTAAAAAATGTGGTTATTGATCCGGTGCTTAGCTCAACCTCCGGAACTGAGCTTTCAAGAAAAGATGCTACCGAATACATGATGAAAGAACTATTTTCACGAAGCATTCTGGTTACACCCAATATACCGGAGGCAGAGATACTGTGCGGGATAGAGATTTCTTCCGAGCAGGATATGGAAGTTGCCGCAAAGACGCTTGGAGATGCTTGCGGGTGTAACGTGTTATTAAAAGGCGGACACAGTACATTTGAAGCGAATGGAGTGACAGCAGATCTGCTGTATATGACAAATTTGGAAAATGCTGATGCGGAAGCTTATATAGTCAAGGATGAAGATGCTGGTAGAGCTACTGATGAAAATGCTTACATAGACGATGATGTCAGATGGATTTCCGGCACAAGAATAGACAACCCCAACACTCATGGAACAGGCTGCACTCTATCAAGTGCAATTGCCGCTAACCTGGCTAAAGGGTATGACCTTGAAACCGCAGTACGATCAGCCAAAGAGTACATGGAAAAGTGCATAGCTGCTGATCTCGACCTTGGTCACGGCCGCGGTCCCCTCTGGCATTATTGTGGCAAATGTTGAGCTGACTATTACGGCAATTATTGTGATGACTATTGCAGTGACTTCTTTGGTAGCTGAGATGACGACTATTAAGGCAACAGCCAAGAAAACAAAGAAATATAAGAAATCTTGGTATAGAAAAAACATAGCTGTACCAAGATAAATAAAGAAACAGGGAAATCTTGGCATGGGAAAAACAGAGCTATGCCAAGAAAAAGAAGAAATTCGTTAAATACAGGCGCAAGGGAAACAGAATTATACCAAGAAGGCAAAGAAATTCGAAAAATATTGGCGCAAGTAAGATAAAACAATACCAAGAAAATCAATAAATCTAGGAAATATTGGTAAAAGTAAGTCAGACCCATACCAAGATAGCAATGAAAAAAGAAAAATCTTGGCACTAGCAAGATGAACTAATACCAAGATAATCAATGAATTCCCAATATATTGGCGCAAATATGGAAAAACAACACCATCAAAGAAAATAAATTACTAAGAAACTCAAATAAAAGGAGAAGACATAAATGAGAAATTACACAACACAGATGGAAGCAGCGAGAAAAGGGATCATCACTCCCGAGATGGAGAAGGTTGCAAAGGACGAGTACAGAACGCCTGAAGAAATCAGAGAACTTGTGGCAAAGGGACATGTTGCGATCTGCGCCAACAAGAATCACAAGTGCCTTGATGCAAAGGGCGTGGGCTCGATGCTGAAGACCAAGATCAACGTGAATCTCGGAGTATCAAGGGATTGTAAGGACTACGACATCGAGATGGAAAAAGTGATGGCGGCGGTCAACATGGGAGCGGATGCCATTATGGATTTGTCTTCACACGGGAATACCCAGCCCTTCAGGAAGAAGCTTGTGGAAGAGTGCCCTGTCATGCTGGGAACTGTGCCTGTTTACGACAGCGTCATCCACTATCAGAGGGATCTTTCTGAACTCACTGCAAAGGACTTCATCGATGTAGTAAGACTTCATGCCGAAGATGGCGTTGATTTTGTGACACTCCACTGCGGAATTACAAGGAAGACTATCGACCAGATCAAGAAGCACAAGAGAAAAATGAACATAGTATCAAGAGGCGGCTCGCTTGTGTTTGCCTGGATGAGCATGACCGGAGAGGAGAATCCCTTTTATGAATACTACGACGAAATCCTTGATATCTGCAGAGAGTATGATGTGACAATATCCCTCGGTGATGCCTGCAGACCGGGATGCCTTGCGGATGCTAGTGATGTATGCCAGATTGAGGAACTGGTGAGACTTGGAGAGCTTACAAAAAGAGCGTGGGAGAAGGACGTTCAGGTCATGGTCGAGGGTCCCGGACACATGCCTATGGATCAGATAGAGGCCAATATGAAAATGCAGCAGACTATCTGCATGGGAGCACCTTTCTACGTTCTTGGCCCCCTTGTTACGGACATCGCACCCGGTTACGATCACATAACTTCAGCTATAGGCGGAGCTATCGCTGGCGCGGCAGGTGCAGCTTTCCTCTGCTACGTAACTCCCGCCGAGCACCTTGCACTTCCTAATGTAGATGATGTTAAGCAGGGAATAATTGCTTCAAGAATTGCAGCACATGCAGCGGATATAGCTAAGAAAATACCGCATGCCATGGATATTGATAACAAGATGGCCGACGCACGAAAAGAGTTCGATTGGGATGGCCAGTGGGAGTGCGCAATTGACCCTGAAACTGCAAAATCCATACGAGAGGACAGGGCTCCCGAATTTGATGATACCTGTTCCATGTGCGGAAAATTCTGCGCAGTTAGAAGCATGAATAAGGCACTTGCAGGAGAACATATAGATATTCTGTAAGTAATCTACACAACAAAAAGCAATCATGATTCCGAGAGAAAAGGGCTTGTATTTTTTCTGATATGGATTAAAAT
>NZ_FOBE01000038.1:0-34071 GCF_900109475.1 Butyrivibrio sp. ob235 | reverse complement strand
ATAGCATTTTCCGCACCACCATTTTTGTACTTTTTAAGGCAGAGTAATACGCTGTTACGATTGAGCCCAACCTTTTCAGCTATCGCATCTACAGATTCGCCATCAGCCTTTAGAAGAAGAATTCTTGCTCTTGATACGATTTGGGCCTGCATGGTTCTGGTGCGAACTATAGATTCAAAGTACTCACGATCATCATCAGGAAGAATAAGTGGTTGCGCTTTTGCCATACTGAAATCACCTCCAAAGGTTTTATATTATCAGTATAGCATATTGGTCTATTTATTTAAATTACAATCTACTAGATTCCACTGTACTTGATCCGGATTTGCTCTGAGTTCTGGGTGATGGTATCTAAAGTATTCCAGAATAAATTATTCATATAAGCGACTCGTCCTCTGTTCATCAAGGAACGTTGACATCTTAATATTTCCTTGTTCAGTTGAAAGCCCATCTTATTACAGAGCTTTCTAATATCAACTTCCTGTAATTTCCCAAGTTTCATAATCGCCATAATGTACCCTCCTAATCCACAGGTTCCAAATACTGAATTTTCTTACCATGCTGTTTAGCATACTCAATCTCAGACCGTGTACTATCTCCGATATAACCACCAACATTGATTACAAAAATGCTGTCTGCCATATCTATCTTGCGTTTATGCATATCATCGAGCATTTCCTTGGTCTTGGTAAGGGTCCCTTCGTCCATATTTTCCCAAACTTCATGATCTTCGCCCTTCGTCTTGCTTCCTCAGGTTCCAGTTCCTTGGTAGTTCTCTCTCCCCGGAGCATCTCACCGTAATATTTCCTTGCTGTATCCTTGTTTTTCAGCTTGCTCCCAAGGGATTTTGTTCTGCCGGTATCATCTCCGTATTGGGTTGTCCCCGTATTCTTGGAATCTCTTGATCCATATATGCTTTCATTCATCGCTCTTCTCCATCTGATCAGGCTGATACTTTCTCCGTATCAGCCTTGTTCTCTGCACTCTCTATGAATTTGGTACTGATGACCTTATGTCCCCTGAACGATTTGCGCCCCTCATAAGAACACTTTTTTCATAACACAGCTATCGGAATCCCCATTCCGGTAGCTCCCTCCAAAAACAACGCCGCAGTATTCACATTTGAATGCTACGGCTTTATATATCTGATTGCCTTTTTTACACTATTGAATTCTCTGTTGTCTAAATCAATCAGAGCAGGAAATATCTCTCAAATAATCCCCTATTCTTTTCCAATCTCCGACCATTAGTTTTGAAGCTGTGCTTATCCTATCGCCTTTTGGAATGCTCTTATCCCTTATCCTATTAATGGCACCATTCTGACCAGCATGACTTACACCAAAAAAACGGACTTCAAATCCTTCAAACTGAATATCCTGATAATTAGTTCCATCATCCAATGATTTCCAGAAATCTTCTGCAATATTTCTGATTTTTGTCCTATCATTTATAAAACTACTTACCAAGTTGAAATATGTATCTGTTCCCAAGCAGATAACTACTTTAGGTCGCTTTATGTCTATTAGTTTTGCGATATACTTGCTGTCATGTTTTATATATGCAGAAAGATTCCCACCGCTAATCTTATTCCCAGATCTATATCCCAAGCATGCATTTGTCATGAAAAGCTTCGGATTTGAAGGTATATCAGCGCTATACTCTTTTCCTAGTCCTTCCTTTGTAAGCTTGATAAGCATATTATCTGTTTTATTCTTTTCATCTGCCTTTACCCTTTTGATGTATTCGTTTGAAATGAACTCCCTTTCACCCATACTACTCTTAGCACATTTCTCATAAAAGGATCCATTGTCTTCATCAGTGCAGATACCAAAATCCTGACCAATAATCATAACTTCAGGATTCTCTATTCCTCTTCCCTGCCAATATGTCCAAAGATTTATCTCCTCGGTAAGTCCTCTGCACCAAACCAAGTCAAAAAGGTTGTCGTTATTCTTTATATTCTTCAGTTCGGGAAGTGCGCTATTATAATAATCTGACACGTCCCTTATCAATGTTATGTAAGAATTCATTTCTGACTCCGTGTGATAAATTCACTACTTATAAGCTGTTGTAATATTTCTTTATCTTCCCAGCCATAAGTTTTCTACGTTCTACAAGGAATTGCTCATAGTTACCAGCTTCCATATCCATCACATATGTAGGGATGCAATTCACAATCAAGTTGGATTCAAACTCTTCAATATTTTTAATTGTTCCAATAGTCCCCTCTGCTCCCTCACTTTGATTTTTAGCCATTTTAAAGTATTCATTAGGTGCTTTCTTTCCTACAGCAATATTGATACTTGTATCAAGATATGTATAATTTGCCACCTGATTATAACTGGCCTTATCAGTAATGCCATTATCCTTAAGGTACTGCTTAGGGAAAATGTGATGGACGTCACCCATGGAAGAAACCAGATCCTCAACATCGACATTTCCTGACAATAACGACCTGTCCTTAAGAAATATCTGCGCGGCGATGAAAACATTGAAATATGGGCTACTAATAGCTGAAGTCTCGAGATTCTGTACTAATCCGACATTCCAATAATCTTCTGAAAGTGAAGCTGCTTCCGTTTCCTGAAGAAATGGTAAGAATCCTTTCTCTCCAATACGTCTCAAATCCTGATCCATCTTCGATTCAGGAGAATTTACATATCTTCCCGTCAAGGTAGAAAGGACAAACCATTTCTGTACATAACGTTTAATCTGTACCTTATCTACCTCGCCACTATACTGAAGGATGAGGAATAATGTATAAGCAAAATCCAATGTCATTTTTGAATTAAGCAATTTAGGTGAAATAAATCCTGCAGCCTTTATTGCCAAGACAAACTGCTGGAAATTATACTCGTTCATAAAGTTCATGACACCGTCATGGAGTTTCATAAAGCTATCTTGAGCAATATTCTCTTCATAAGTTCTTTCAACGAAATTTCTTCCAGAGAGAAGACTAACTAAATCACCCAACTTCCCTCTACTAAACTTGTGCATAAAACTTACACGGAGCATATCTCCAAAATCCGGATCATAGATATCCCCGTTATCATCCTTAAGCCACGACAGTTTCTGTGCATACTCAGAAGCCATAAACTCTTTATCACTCTCTTTCAAAGTACTATAAAAAGCCGGATCTACTGCCAGATGACAGAAATAGTCAATTGCCTTTCTAAGCATATTTCCACCATATTTCTCGTCAGCAGCAATCTTTGACATGGCAAAATCTGCCTGATTCAAGCGCTTTCCCTGAGAGTTAATTCTCACAAAAATCTCAGTTACCTCTCCAATATCAAGCTCTGGAACAAGCATTATTGCACCTATCTGGCTGTTCTTTATTCCTGACAACTTCGTTATTGCCTTGTTGATATCTGCAGAATTCACCTCAGGATTATCCTGAATATACTGTGAAATGAAGCTGAAACTATCAAAGTCTGGTTTAAACACTACTGATATATCCGGAATCCATTTTTTATCCTTTAAATGGATTGGAGTTTGTACCTCAAAGCGTGATTCATCATTATCTGCAAGGGGATTAAAGGCAATCCTGATTGTTTTCTGTACATAATCCTCTGTCAAAATCTGCTGACCTGCTACTGCAGTCATAATTGCAGTAATGCGCTGTTGTCCATCAATGAGGACTTTTTTACCAGTTGCGCTTGAACCATCCTTTAGACGAACAGTGGGATTCTGCCATATGATTAAATATCCTGTAGGATAGCCATTATACAGAGAATCAATTAGATCTCTCACCTGACTTCCTTTCCAAACAAAAGGTCTTTGTATCTCAGGAATCGCAATTTCTCCAGATTCTATACTTCCAAGAATCGAATTAACAGAATACTGTGTAACGGTATATTTGTCATAAGTTGGACTCATTCAATAATCTCCTCTTTCGAACTATGGCATACTTTAAGTATATCGCTTTGAGATCTATCTTCCACTACCCAAAAGCTGTAATATTCTTAAGTTACATTCTGAGTAGTTCCAGAATGTAACTTGGAAATGTATAGAGGAAGAAATTGCCTTTACACTGCTGAATCCGCCATACTCTATGGTGCTGCTTTCAATATACACCTTTAATCATGTCTCATGAATATTAGTCTATTCAGAAGCATCAATTCTTCCATTCTTACTTGTATCAAATTGTGAATTATAATAACCGTTGTTGTGACTCATAATTTGTCACCTCCTAGAGGGCTCGTCGCAACGCTTACTCATTAAAATGGAAAAGCTCTACGTCAAGAAAATATAAAGCTGCTATAAAAGAAGAGACAGCCAGATACTGCCTCTTCACTTTTCCTGTTTTTATATTTTTATTTTATGCTACTATTCCTTACCGCTTTTGTTTCGCACATGAACTTGGTCTCTCACATTCATATTCAAAATTTATGCAGCTTCTGTACGTACACATTCCTGATTTTCTGTATCGACAGTCATTTTGCCCTAACTCTAAATTATTATCAGTTTTATTTGCAATAGAATTTCTATTAATGCTTTCATGATACTCGGCTATTAAAAATGATAAACTAGAATGCGACATAGTATCTAAAACATAATTCTGTGTACTTACTACTATACTGTTTCTTATGAAATCATCTTCAATCTCATCAATTATATTGATTTTGATATATGTACTCGGCTTTTGCAATAATTCATCATAGTAATGAGGATATGCCCTATCAGGACAATTTTGAATTACTTCACTAATATTGCAAAGGTAACTTTTTTCCTTTTTGTATAATACTAATGCTGGCTGTTCTTCCCCTAAAATTGTTTTTATTAACTTTTCTGAGAGAACTGTTCCCATCTTGCCAAACCAACAATACCCATATTGTTTTATTACTTCCTTATGCTTTTCAATCAGATCAGTCTGAGCCTTTGTAGAATATCGAATCACAAGGAATTTTTGACTTTCTACTAACTTCACCTATGCTTTTCCTCTTTGCTCTTATATTTCCAAAGCTTTATTAACTGCATCTCTACCATCAATGTAATATTTTATATCAATTCTTGCTGCCATCTCATCAGATAGATCATTAAGTTGATGCCTAGATGATACAGGTAATAGCATCATTGCAGCGCCTTTTTCAACTGCGCTTTCAACAAGTTCAACCGGATTATAAAGGGTCTCTATAGAGCCTCCTAAACTAATTTCTCCTGCAATTACCATACCTGCTTTAACTGGCTTCGCAAGCATAGCAGAGCAAAGTGCTACTAATATCGGCACTCCAAGCTTCGCTCCACTCCTAGAAGTATCGAGTGCTTTAAGCTGAATATTGAATTCAAATTCACGTGGTTTTTTATCACCAACATATTGCATGGCATTAGCATAAAGATTCTGTTCAGCATAGTTAAGACTCTCCTTAAATGGTATAGGAGCCGGTTTATTAAGAATATGCATACCGCTTCCTGGGTTGCATGCAACTTCAATCCTGAACAATCCCTGTGGGTCTCCATCAGTATTTCCAGGGCTCATACTCCATACTTGTCCTGGTGGAAGAGGTTCAGAGGTGATACTATTCTCCTTATATAATTCAGGGGTAGTTACATACTTCTCAACCTTATCATTGGACATGATATAGCTGAACTGAGTATTTCGGAATTCTGCTGAACCTATTCTTTTCTGCTGTTCTTTTACTCTTCTACGAGCCTCTAATGCAATACGAACAGCCCATTCTATATCTTCATCGGGAATACTAATCGTATCACCAGACGGATATAACAATTTTAACAATCCGCTTATGGTCTTATTTACAGCATTAGTGTCACGCCCTGATAACGAACTGCCAAATGAAACTCTTCCTTGTATCAAAGGAAGTCTGGACTGATTTCTCAGGAGATTCCAGCTCTGAGAAAGGAAATCACTTACAAGCGCAAAATGATTAGTAAAATAATGTGCACTGAGTTTTGGAATATCCCAACCAGGAAGGTATGCATGAATCCTGTCCATAAATGCTGTATCATTGCGCATCTCCGGTGGAAGAGGGCCAAACAAATGGCCTACGCGCTGTTGCTGTTCAACGTCTACGTCAAAATTTCCAACCATAACAACGCCGCCATCTGCTCGTATGCTTTCCTTACCACGGCTGAACTCTCCACTTTCCATATAGCCTTTTAGAATATTAACACCATCCTTCTGGTCAAATGATATTCCACTTACCTCGTCAAAGCAAACAACGTCATACATACATACAAGTCCTCGCTGACCTGTAGAGTTATTAACAAACATCTTTGCAACGCTGGCTTTGCCTCCACTTACCAAATGAGCATATGGCGATATCTGCTGATACAGATGACTCTTACCTGTCCCACGTGGTCCAAGTTCAATCAAATTATAATTTCTCTCCACAAATGGAACCATCCTAAGGAGATATGCATTTTTCTGTTTCTCGGTCAGTGTCTCGCTCTCGATTCCTATTGAGCGCAGCAAGAAGTCCTTCCACTGTTCCGTAGTAAAGTTGCTCCTAGCTTCAGCTAAAGTTTCAAGACAAGACCGGTTTGAGACCTGTACCTCCTTAAGGCTGACTATAGAAAAAGGCATTCCACCTATTCCTTGAGTCTCAGCTCCATCATAAGCAAGCTCAACTTCTGCATAGAAGCCTCCTGTAAGCATTCTTTCGTTCTTTTTTACAAGATCTGATTCTATGCGAACATCGCTAAGCCTTAATGAAGGAAGGCTAGCAAGATAACAATCCTTCTTTGCATCCAGCCGAGCAGATATAAGGTCTATGACTTTAACTGAGCCCTGCTCTCTTGCTCTTGCCTTAAACAGTTCCTCTTCTCCTGCACGTACAGTCTTAGAAGAAAGCTGCTTTTCAACTATCTGCAAGCCTTCTTCAATCTCCTGTTCATCTACACTAGCACAGTACCGTCCCAGCATAAATTCAACGACATATGTTGGAACAGGAAATTGTCGTCCAAACTTACGTACAAGATCTTTCCTAACTAAATATCCATCCATGTATTTATTTGCCAACTGATCAAGTTCGTCAAGTTCCATGATTATCACCTATTTGTATTTGTTTTTGATTAATTATCTTCTTATCTAAGTTAGATATAAGCACTATATATGCTGACTTTCCTTCTATATCATCTGCAGTCACTATCAATCTTGTATGGCCGTCGCTATCCGGCTGCTTTTTCTTATCCACAAGGGAAGATGAAGAATCAGCAGGAGCAACTCTGATATCCGCTATAATTGAATCTACATCTCCACTTACATCAAAAGAGCATGCCATGCCTTTCCAACTCACATTCTTTATTTCTGTTGTTTCTACTACACTCGCCCTAGAAACTTCCAACTGTAAAGTGAGACATTCCTGCAAACTCAAACCACCATGTGCATACTCTTTACCATCTACAAAAGAACCAATGCCACGAGCAGCAGCTACCTCCACATCAGAATTCCAGCTCCATGGCACTTGCTGATATTCACATGGAACGCCTTCTGCCATTTTTGCACAACGTCCTCCATTAGATTCCGTCATAGATCCTGGAAGCGTACATTTGGGCATCTTATTTGGTATAAATAGCCAGCCATGATCTGTTACGACTTCAATATACTTCCAGCCTGCATTGCACAACTCAACTATCTTATTATATATTTCTGTAATCAACATATCGACTTGCTTAGCCATAGAACACTGTTTATCATGTCCCAGCTTGTCAATACTCCGAGTTTCACACCATCCGTAATCACCCTCTTTTACTGATGCATCAGTGATTATAATCCATCCTTTGTTTTCAAGACGTTTTTTAAAACTGGTCGAATTAATCATAATACCAGTATCTTTGAACACCGGTCCATAATCATCACAAATTGTTCCCTCCAATTCGGATATTATAGGACTTACAGCATATTTTCCACACGCTGTAACAGTGGGGAATGGGCACCAGAATTCTTTCTCCGATACTTTATACTCGTCAGATGACGCAATCAGCTTTTCTTCAAGCATCTTGGCCATATCATATCTCAAGCCATCAACGAATAAAATACAAGTATTTTTTTTATACCTAATATCCATACCAGTATATGGATATCCCTCCTTCTCAACCGCCTTTTGAAATGCTGTCGTAACATGATCTATCTGGTTCTTATAAAAACCTGACAGGAGATTTTTAATACAGGTCATCTGTTCGTCATTCTGTGTAGACTGTAACGACAAAAGGGCATTCTGATCAGCCTTATATCCACATTTCCTATAATATTCAGCAAGCTCATTTATTGTAGAACCTTGTATTCTCTTTTCAAAAGCTTTAACAATCTTATCTAGGTAAGCTGTAGCTCTTGCAATTTGAGCCTGCCCATGCCTTCCCCACAATGTTTCTATTCGCAAAGAATGTTCTTTTTCTAACAGTTCTATCCCAGCAATTATCTCTTCTTCACTCTTATCAGCAAGATTTTTCAAACTATAAAGCAATTGTGTTTCCTGCTGATCGTTATATTGTGGCCATCCTTCTTCTGACTTTGCGTATTTTCCCGGGATGATAAAAGGTTCATAATAACATTTTCGAATCTGCTCTTCTATCTTGGGGTAAGTATCATACGCCATTTCATACTGCTTCCATACTGATTTCCACTCCAAAGTACAATGTTTTGCCAGCATTTCCGCAGCGTTTATCTGTGTATCCTTATCAAGATCAAGTCCATATCGAGATTTAAAGAGCTTTTTCAACGCTAATCTTTGAACATCATCTTGAAAAATATCGTCACCAGAATTGATATATCCAAGCAAACTGTTAATAGTATCTCCACCAGCAACAATTCCATTCAGGTAGTCAGCATCGATATGCTGATCTATAAGTTCAGAAAGCCTCATATTTAGAATAACAGGTAATGCCAACTTTAATGTTTCCCTTACTTCAACACCATCAGGGATATCAAGCCCAATTCCTTCTGATGTATTTCCCAAAAAGCTAAAAGGAGTTATATCTTTAGAGCTTCTTTGACTAAAAAAACGGCCAAGGTATTGAAGCGGAATAAGTGGCTTCAAAAGTGGTTCTGATGTCTCTGGCCTGAATTTTTCTCTTCCAACACCCGGCATATATATAACTGGAACCCTATCTTTGGGATACTCAATCGGTACTGTTCCCGTCATAGCACAACGAAGCCATATTGCAGGACCAGTCTTTTCAGGGGGATTATAATCTCCCAATACAAACAGTTCATTCATTTCAGTTTGTAAAACCTTAATAGCATATTCAAATCTTCGCTCAGCATCAGGCCATAATATCACTGCAGGCTTAACTTCTGCGCTATCATTGTAATCAGAAAGCTGTCTGATTTTTCTTATTAGAATATCTATAATACGTTTATCATTATCTGCCACTATTATTCTCCTCGAGCTGCTTTCTTTTCTGCAAGAGTAAGATGCTTATCATTAATTCTGTCACCATTAAACTCACTATACCAAGGAGAAGACTCTACATCTTTTCCCCTATCTTTATTCCAACTAATGTTAAACTTATCCCTAAGTACCCCAGCTGTTACAAACGGTCTTATATTCAGCCTTATGCCATCATTAAAATCCGGATTCCACCCAATACTTTGTTTTTTCAAATCTTTCCACCTAACAAAAATATCATATGGCTCCTCTCCTTCAAGAACCTGAATAAGCTTTTTTTGAAGAGCCATTGCCGCATCAAGTCTCCTTTGTGCACCTTCAACTCCAACAGCAAGGTCACTTTTTTGGTCTTGAATCCAACTGCCTAAAACTGTATATATTAGTTTGGAAAGCAATTTGTTATCCAGTTTATGATAATTTACGAATGCTGAAAATCCATCCCGTTGTCCATCCCATATATGCCAAATGAACGGTCTATTAGAAAAAGTTTTACAATGGTCCTTAAAAAATCCATTTCTTAAATAATCTTCAAGGCTTCTTCCTCCAAAATTCATAGATGATAAAAGGTTCTCCAATACTGAATTCGACCATCCTTCACCATATGCCTCTGCAAGTAATTGAATAAGTCTATCAGAAGCACTTTGTTCCTTTCCAAGGCTCGAAATGCAAACAATTCCATCGTTATCCGCAAACTTTTCCAAAAGCTTAACTTCTTCAACTAATTTGTGTTGTTCATCAGCCATTTCGATACCAGCGTCAAGTTCTCCTGGCCATTTATATCCTAAAAGGCGGCATACGGCAATTTGCACAACATCTGCATCTACTCTATCTATGCCGCGAATTAACTTTTTATCTTTATCATCCCAAATAATAGTTTTACACGGATGACCATGGAAAATCCATTGTCTTGGATCGTTAGTAAAAGGCCTCGGCATTCCATTAGGGAATCTTTCAGCAGCAATTTCTTTCCAGTACTCAATCGAAAATGGTACTTTAACTAATGTTGCATTTGTTACATTCAATTTTTGATCAATTTTCCTGACATTAGTAGTGTACTCTTCATCATTACAATAGCACCACATAGCATCAACATCAGACTCTGACTTAGGTATAATAACTGCTAAATTCTGATGAAAATAAGTCCCAGAATAACAAATTGGTTTTATTGAACGTGTTCTAACTAATGCAACACATTTTTTATTATATGCATCTCTACCCTTAGTTGGATAAGACGTAGGCGAATTTACTAATGCACCTACTCCGTTCTCCCAACGTAATATTTGTGTAAAACCCTCATAAAAATCGGCATCATTTACTGTATCAGGAGTATTTTGAAACAGCTCCCATATTTGCTTTCTGTCAACAACTTCTTGCATTTGAAATACATACCTGGGATCATCCCCCGTTTGCAAACCTACAACGCATTTGGCATATTTAGAAAACAATTCTTGATTATCAAGCTCAGATAATGTTATTCTCGCATCTGGATTATTCAATTGCATTTGCTGATTAATTAGCTTAACTGCATCAATTTCAATATGATTTTCTTTAAGCTCAGGAGATTCATCTTTAGTAAGATCAATTGCAAAAAAAGCATTGTCATTGTCTCTATCTTTTTTAGACAGTATTACTAATGCAGTAAATGCGCCTGCTGCAGCGGGAGAATTAAATCCATTTTCCCCTAGCTGTACAACACTATTGAATTTATAATTGTTAAGCAAATCAATTCTGAAGTTTTTATATGATGTTAAAAACATCCAATTTTGAGGAACAACACAAGCAACCGTACCTTCCGATGACAACTCAAGGCATCTTGAAATAAATACGGTTGCAATATCTCTTTTCGAATTAGGATATCTTGCATTAAAGAAATCAGATAATATTGGATGTAAATCTCCAAGTTTTCGATATGGTGGGTTTGTTGCTACTAACGTATATCGCCTATTCAATAAATTGGCAGAATAAGTTATACCTCTAGCACTTAATCCAGCTTCTCTATCATCATCGTCCGTATCATCAGCAGCATTTCGAAAGATATCCAACACTTCATCTAATTGGTGAGAATTATCTGCATTTTTCGCTATATTCCTTGGATTTATTAAGCTTCCAAGTATTGGAGCATTCTCATATTGTTCATATATGTCCATTAAAATGCTTCTAGAACTAAAATCGTTTGTTTTACGCTTTACATAATTAGTCCATTCAGGTTTGGTCATTCTTATTGATTTACCGCAACACGCTACTTTAAAATCTGGAATGGATCTCCATCCTCCTGCTCCTGGGAATGTCCATGCAGCAAATGCTAATGCGAAAACAGCCATTTCAACGCACCTTGCATCGATTTCAAGACCATGTATATTCTGTGAAATAACAAGATCACAAGCCTCACATGCACTTACTTTCTCTAATCTCATTCGAATAGATACCAGCATTCGAAAAGCAGCAACTAAAAAATGCCCGCTTCCACAGCAAGGATCAAGTAATGTAAAGTCTGATAAATTTGGGGGCCAATTGTCAAAATTCCCTGCAGCTATTTTCCATTCATCAGTCTCTTTTTCTTTGGTAAATCTTAGAAAATTAAGAGGAGTTTCCGGAAGAGATACCTTATCTCTCAATTCCTTCTCACAGGAAGCATTTTTAAAATCATCCCTGCTTAACAATTTTGACGCATACCAAGCTCCGATGGAATTATCTAACAGGAATGAAACCATATATGGCTCTGTGAATAACTGCGTAACAGGTGAAAGTTCTCTTTCCCCTATTTTAATTTCACTTTCGTTAATTTCTTTTTTTCTCTTCTCCTGCCAAAACTGGTAGCACCAACCTATAGAATCGCTCGCATGAAAAACAGAATCATCAAGTTCTTCAACTATTTCTTCCAAAGCCTGCATATCGGATGCACTGAATTTCAATCTTAAAGACGGGCTATCTTCTCTAAAAATCATTGGCAGCATCTTTGATGCATAAGAAACAGCGCATTCCCACCTATTTGAAAAACCTTCTTCTTTAGCAAGATCGTCACATTCAGCTAGGGTTACAGCGACTTTCATATCAGGATGCATAAGAAGGTTATTTTCAGCAAGAAAACGTGAAAAAAGCATACAATGCCAATGTTCATAAGCACACTCTTCAACCAGAATATCAATATCCTGTGTACCATCTGTTTTACGTTCATCACCCAGTTCACGCCCATGAGCTCTTAACGTTCTTCTCAACGCCCTCTGATCATCAGACATATGGTTATATGGTTTATTATCTCCAACTGCCAACATTTTTACTGCTTTTCTTGCAGCATTCTCTGAAATATCCCTTGCATTGAGGACAGCCGTATTCAATTCGTTTCTTAATGCTTTATCTAATGTCTCCATATTTCATCCTTACATTCTTGGCATAACTGGGTGACCTGACGCTATTTGAGATAAAAGCTTATCACGAACATCATCAACCCATTCATTAACCTCATCTTCTGTAGCCAGAACAGATGAGGTCATAAAAACTTCAACAGTCTCTGGTTCAAAATGCTTAGCAGCATCCATTAACATTTTACTCACCTTAGTAGGTACAGCAGTTATGCTATCCTGAATAGCACTTAGTCTATGTTTGTTAAGTGTCTCAACAATTCTTTCTGAACTTGAAACATCTATTTCGGGTTTATTATCAAAATGATATTGATTCCTTAATTCTGCCTGTTCTTCTACCTCAAGATTATTCCAATTAGTATCTGTGGCAAGAATTCTTTCTCCCTCATTCCATGCATCATCCATTTTATTTTTCAGCTCAGATAACTGGGTCGCAAATTTCTGAGTAATATTCTTAAGCGCCGTTTTAACAGTATCACCGCTTGTTAACAGTCTGCCCTCTACAATGGCATTTTGGGCAGTGATATCCTCTTCAAATTCAATCCTATTCTCGGTATAGGTAATCAGGCTACTATACTGATTCCATAGCGGAATTACTTTCTGTATAGAAGCTTTTGTATCCTTCCAACGCTCTATAAGTTCTGCTAATTCATCTTTGTGGTCAAGAACTGCTTTCAGCTGTTCATTTCCGTAACACGAACCAATTATATCTATCAGATCAGTTTGCTCTATCTCAGGAAATGGCTTGTCTCCACCAGCAGCCTTCTGAAGTTCCTTAAGCTGACTTACGAACTCAATCATTATAGGCTGTGACTCATCTGTGTCATTTGGAACCAATTTCTTTACAACAGACCGTATTTCAAGATGCTGCTTTGTTGATATACTTGGAGACTCAAGTTTGAACAGCGTCTTTCCAATTTGCTTTCTTTCAAGTTTTCCAGGTGCAACAGGCTTCCTATATTCATCTTCAGCCTTAATCTTATTGCATGCAAAAAGTACCATAATGGCACCTTCAATTGCATCTTTACTCCATCCAAAGCCGTGTCCACTATATTTTGAATTAATCTCAGATCCTTTTTTACCTGGAGTTATATATTGTAATATTTCCTTGCATACAGGTTGATTTTCTACATCTCCAGTATAACTAATCCTATTCAATGCATCAGGCTTTGCCTTAGCAGCATCTGCAAATACTTTGTCCCACCCAATCTGATCTGCCTCTTTAAATCTCGGATATAGATTAATTATGCAATTATTAAGTTCATTCTTTATTGCATCTGGAATGGTAGGATCAGTAGATACTTCATCTCCTGATACGAACAATGACATCTTATTTACTGCAGACTTTAAAATACGATCTATTTCATTCTGCGCTTGAAGCCTAGTCGTTTCCATGCTCTGAGAAGCTTCCTTGGCTTCAATTGTTGTTATCTGGTTTTTCCTCGCATTTAATACCTGATCAGCTGCCTTAAAATTCGCTATTGCATCGCGTAAAGTATCTTCCTCGACTTTAGGAATGAATGCGCATAATACACTACTGTTAGTACCAAGCGCTGCAGAATTTGCCCTTACATTTGAGATATTGGAGCTCCATCCATCCACACACCAAAAATAGCACTTTTCTGCTGTATCCGTTGGTTTATCTGCGCCAAAATGTCGTTCAAATTCTCGAGGCGTACATGTAACTCCCTGTTGAAGTTTAATCTTAGCTACCATCTCATTGACCATTTTTCGAAGATGCATTGTCCGTTCATTATCAATGAGAGACTCATTATTTGTTAGACTAGCTCTATGGACATCAAAGTCATTTCTCCATTCAGCACTTACCTTAGTCTGAACATGATACTCATCGTCAACCTTTATAAGTTCCTTATGGGCATCGAATAATTCCTTCAGTTTTCCTTGTAACACTGCTGTACCTTCTGTAAGATCTGTTACAAGCAAATCTGCAATAGTAGGAATATCTGCCCTAAGGTTAAGATCATCCCTATAATTCTGAATTTTGCCAATAAGAAATACAATTGCATACGCCCTTGCAAATAACTTGTCGTCTGCATTTCCTTTATTCCATCTTTCAATATTGCCATATGCATCAGTAGTAATCTGATTTGCATTAAGCATTTTTGTAGCTGATTCGAAATAAATAAAGTCCGCCGGAACAACATGCCCAACCGCTGCTTCAAGACTATCTTTTGATGATACTGCATCATTAATCAAGCTGAGTTGATTACGAATCTGGCTATCAGTATGGCTTGTGTCAAGTGCTTTTAACGCATACTCCCAAAAACGTCGTCTCATAGGAAGTACAGGATAATCTTGTACAAAAGTCTCTTTGTCCTCTTCTGTAAATTTAAGATCGGTTCCGCCAAGTTCTCTAGAAAGTTCCCCCATGTTATCTTCCATAACATTGGTAATTTCTGTAATGGCTTCGGGACGTTTCTCAAGAACAACTTTTCTTACAACCTTATCTGAATCGCTATCGGAAAGCTCTATTCTAACGGTATACCTTCCTTCTAGTTTCTTTAAATTCTCAGTACTATTAATTGCAGACTGACCTGTAGCAACAAGTAAAACTTTACTATCCGTCTTACTACATAAAAGTTCTGACACCTGCTGCACTGCAATCGACCGATCAGCATTTCCACCTATAAACTGTTGCAATTCGTCAATAGCAATCAAAGTAAGCGGCACTTTACCGTTATAGGCATATTTCAAACACCTATTAAACATTTTTATAAACTGGTCATCGTTTATATCCTCAACATTCCTATACTGAGTTGTCAAAATACGTGATGTCATATCAAAACTCTGAAAATAATCAGAGTCTGTGTTCATCAATGCTTCATATAAAGTTTTGGCGACCATAAGATTGTCAATTTCTTCTTCAATAGAGGCATTATGAGCATCAAGGTAACTGACAACCTTATCGTAATAACCTTTCTCTTTGAGATATAACACAAAATCAGCTTTGTTATACTCTTCAGGTAGTTTCAAAGACTTAAAAAGTATTGCTAATACAGCAAGTCTGACCGAATATCCAGATTGACTCGATAAAGTTCCAATTGCTGAATGTGTTCCTCCAAATCTTTTACCATGAATTCTAAGTTCACAAAGCTGCTCTTTAAGATTATCAGTAAGCTCTGCGATCCCCTCTGGAGTTTGTCCATCACTAAAAGGCTTATTATTCCAAAGAGCCGAAAGCATTTTTACCAAATGAGATTTACCTGATCCATAAAATCCACTTACCCATACAGCTTTCTGTTCTGCATTTTCATCAAGGCCACTTATAAAATTCTGTAATATCTGAACAAGACCATCTTCATATTTGCCGGTACACACAAAAGTATCAAGCTCATATCTAAGCATCTCTTCATCAATAAGATCAGCCTTTGCTACACCATTATTTTTCAATGTTGTAGACGAAGGTGTTCTGTAATATATTTCTTTATTTTTCATGTTACTGCTCCTTAAAAATTATTAACATCCGCCGTGATGGGGGTGGCAAGATAGCTCCAGTTATCATAAGCATTTAAAAATCTATAATTGCTCGTGGGTGAGCTTGAATATGTACCTGGGAAGAAAAGCACGATTCTGCTATCGACGTCATCGGCAAGTTTTTCTATAAACTCTTTTACAGTAATAAAGCCAAATATGCTGCCAACGCCAACGATCCCAATCATAGTATTCTTATCAGCATCAGCAGTTTTTTCCTTAAAAGACTCCTCTATATAATCTTCAAACTTTCTCGGCATTTGAAGAAGCTTTTCAGGTTCTGCAAAATATGCTTCAGCATACTTCTGTTTCCCCATCCAATCTTCAAAACAAGTGGTAAGATCATATTCCATCCATCTATGGCCTGTATCCTCAGTAGCCAACTTAAACGCAGGGATGTTATAACGCAGGGTCATTTCTTCCGTAGGCTCATAAACGCAGAAAATAATTCTTTGTTCTGAAGAAACATCCCTCCATGGCAAATCTATAAATTTCTGATAATTATTCACAAGGGTCTGAATTCGACTCATGATATTATTCCTTCCGCAAATGTAAATTGAACATCCATTACCTCTCCTAGAAGACGCAAACGGATAAGGCCTTTAGCATCTGCATCTGAAAGCAGACTAAGTGCTGACTCTCTTGAGCAGTCCAGTGCTTTTACAAACTCATTCTCGCAAAGATACATTCCTCTCATTCCCATGGCGTATGCTATAGTTGCCGCATAACATACTGCAGCTGCACCAGGTTTTGACTGAGATCTTACCTTTTTCATCTTAGTGCCAGCTACATGACCTGTTCTAAAAAAAGATGCAAGCAAATTTTGCGACATAGAGCTTCTCGTAGCATTGCTATACCTTTTAGGAAATTGATCTTCAAGATACTGTTGAAAAAACATACCAGGCATACTGGTTCCTTCTGGCACACTTTGAATATGCTTTACTGCAAATCTAAAAATAAAATCTCTACAATATGCACACATAAATGCAAGAAGAGGAAGTTCTTCTGGCTCCTTCTCATACAAGACTCTTAACAACATGAACAGCTTATTTTCAGGATCAAGTGCATATAAACTCTTCAAATTCGTATAAGTAACCTTACGAGTCTTAACAGTACTCTTCAACAGGCAATTGTCCTCAACTACTGATTTCAGGTAGTCCTCTAAAGACGAATCAAAATCTGTAGCCTGTAATAATGATTCAAGCTCTGAAATCATCAAAGTACGTGAAATATGCGCAGATGTCCCTTCTAAAACTCCTCCGAGCGTTTCAAATGCCGTATTATTATCCATCACTCTTTCCTTCCTTTGTTCTCCCATCAATAGGTTTTTCTGCATCAGCAGGAATTATCCAGTTTTTCCCAAGCAATTTAGCCCCGGGTATGCGTCCTTCTGAGCAATAATAGGAAATCATACGGGTTGAAACATTCCACTTTTTACTTAATTCTTTTGCTGTACAATAATCATCTAATGGGTTCATATATTTAGTATATTTCTTAATCAGGAAATTCACAAGAAATATGAGTCAATTTACTTTTCTTATAACATCTAGTTTTATTCTTATTAAGTTCTATTGAGCGTTGAGTGAATGACTCACTGTTAGCTCATTCCTTCCGATGCTCAAAAGATTTTGTCTTCCGGAGAGAATTCATTCCATATTTTTATAATTCCACCTTAAGACAGCCATTGCCTTCCCCTACCGGTACCCTTGCTCACTAGTTGGCAAGCAGGGCCTCAGTAAATACCGAGGCTATGCTTGTTGGGGAAATGTTCCATAAAGTTTTCACTCCCCTCTTCGCTTCCTTTCGGGAAATCGGATCTCGAAATGAGCTTTTCCCTCCTCATCAGTTGTCAAATCAACATAGCAGCTGAAAGTGTTTCCTGTCCTCTGGGACTTGCAGTCAAGAAGCTTTACTGTTCCGCAGTTTACGAGATCATCTGCAACTTCCCTTGTCATCTCCTTACCAATCGACTGGAAAAATCTGTTGTCTTTCCATAATGCAAATTTGCAGTCCATGTTGTTACAGAAAAATCCCTTTTCCCTTTCAACGACATGGCTCCCACATACAGGACAGCTTCCAACGATGTCATCACCTGTATAAGCCTGCTTCGTTCCGCTGCCGTCATCGAATTAACCTTCGGCGGAACATCCTAGCTTTGTTCCTGACTTCCTGTCTGTTCTCAATGTCCTGGTATTCTTCGTTTATATCCATCTTTTTTCTCCCTTCGAAGTTTTTTAGTGGATGAATCCAAACCATTCCAAACATGTCATGAGGCAAAATAAAAAGAGCCACTCTTGAAATTTCTTTCAAGAATGACTCATCAGTTCATCTCTTTATACGGATTAAGGGAGTTCGTACGTCCTTATCCATCCTTGTCCCATGCTCTCCATACAGCTCCAAATCAGCACCTTTTTGAAATACCGTCCTTGTCCGTCATAATCCACGACCGTGTGGTAATCCGCGGGTCAATCACTATAACCCCGGTAATGAAATGGAGCCTGATGGAATATTCAATTCTTGAAAACTATGCAGCCAAAACAGGCCACTTACAAGATGAAAATCTTATCTTCAATGTTGTGAATGACTTCCTTCTTTTTCTCCTCTGTGCAGTCGGCGTAGATGTCCAATGTAGTCTGGATATCCTTATGACCCATGATGGTCTGGATGACCTTTACATTGGTCTCGGTCTCACACAGTCTAGTGCAGAAGGTATGCCTTAAATGATGTGCCGAAATTCTGGGAAGGATCAGAGCATTTCTCCCCTCTTTTCTGGCATTGACTTTCTCTTCCTTATTATAGTCATCTATAAGAGAATGGATCGCCCTGTTTACTTCTACCGGTAATGTGACTGTACCATTTGAGCTGGCAAAAACAAATCCTGAATAGCCTTCCACCTCCTGCGTACAGAATCCTGTAAGCTGCTGGAGCTGATACTCTTCGAGGAATGCATCATACACCTGCTGGATCATAGGGACTGTTCTGCATCCTGCCTTGGTCTTGGGAGTATTGATGTGGAGTGTTCCACCTTCCTCATCCACTCTGCGATGGACCAGGTTGTGGTTCACATCGATGGTACGCTTCTCAAAATCCAGATCTTCCCACCGAAGGCCAAGGCACTCTCCAATCCTAAGCCCTGTTCCTATAAGGACCGTGATGAGCGGCTTCCATCCCTGATACTTATGGTTCGTAAAAAGATAATTCATGAAAGCCTTCTGCTCCGGAACTGTGAGCGCCATTCTCTTCTCCGTTACCCACACATGGCTCTTCTTGATCTCACCAAGAACTCCCGAGCAGGGATTGGTTCTGATATATCCATCCCTGACTGCCATCTGGAATGCCGGATGAAGCTGAGTGTGAACATTATCCACTGTTGCCGGAGATAATTCCTTTTCTGTCAGAAGCGTATAATAGAACTTCTTAACATCAGAGTACTTCACATCTATCAGCTTACGTCTTCCGAAAGTCTCCCTTATGTAATGATCATAGGTATATATGTAATTTACTTTTGTCGTTGCCTTCAGGTCGTACTTGCCTTTCATGTACGAGTCGTATACCTGATTGACTGTAACGCGCTCTGCTCTTCTGGGATCAAGTCCGTCTTCCAGGTCGCGCCTTATCTGCTGCTCCTTCTTGCGGAGCGTGATAAGATCCGGCGCATACACCACCTGTCTCTTTCTGTCCTTATCCACATAGGAATAAGAATAACGTCCGTCTGATCTCTGACACTCACCGGTCCTGAGCGCATAACCGCGTGAGTCTTTTCTGCTCTGTGCCATTTTGTTCCTCCTTATTAATATTAAGAAGAAACAGCTTTCATTTATGGCTTGGTCTTATAAAGAAGCTCAAGCGCTTCCTTAAAAACCTGGGCTTGAGTGAGATTCATCTTCTCGCAATATGCAAGCAGGCGATCTCTTTCTTTTTCCGTAACGCGGAACCCGACCTTTATATCTCTCGGCTCTTCCACCGGTGGTCTTCCATGTCCTGCCATGATATCGCTCCTTTCAAAACCTCTTGAAAATATTATATTAAACGCCCCACATTTAATCAATTTAGGAAAAAATGAAAACTGTTTCCAGGTTTATACTCCGTCCTGCTCCATTTACAGGTCCCTAAAATTCTCCAGATAGTCTTCTATGATTTCTGTATTCACCAACACAATCCGTCTGATGCGGTAAACAGCCTTTGCTTCTTTTGCCAGATCCATGAATGAATGGAGCCCCATGGAGAACATTGCAGCTCCCTCTTCATACTTCACAAATTTCTTCTTGCTGCCCCCAAGTAAGTTCTCCATGTTTTCCGGTTCTTTTCTCTTGTATGCCATTGCCTTAGCCTCCTTATATTGCTTCCCTGAAGAAAGGGATGATCCTTTTTTCCAATTTTTTTCTGGTTTCACATAATTTGTTGCGGATAGTTTTTTCAGTCCTGTTTCTCTCCTCGCCGATCTTGGCTACAGATAAGTCCTTGTGGATATACTTGTAAGTAATCTGATACTCATCACCTTTGAGCGCATTCAGAAATGAATCAAACACTTCGTATTCCCTGCGCATCATGGCTATCGTCCATATATCCTTTTTATGTTTTTCAGGATTATCCGTGTCCTTGAGGATCCCGCCATCCGTATCACACCGCTCAATTGCCTCGCGAATCATCACCCTCTCAACAGCCATCTTTGCTGTAGGATCGCTTTTATTGCTTGTCTGGACTCTTACTCCGAGATCAGCACTGTTCTTGGCTCTTCTGTTGTATTCCTTCTCATTAAGGATTGTGTTGAACAGCCCAATTTCAAAACAATCAACCAGCTGCGGGAACACAGAGTAGTTCTCGTAGATCAGATCAAATCTTTCTTTCGCATTGCCTGTTCCATAAGAATCAACAAGTTCATCTTCTGTAATGCTCATATCGCACCTCCTGTTTGAAACCCGGAGGTCAGGTTAGCCGGCTAAGCTGTACCTCTTGCTTACATATGTAATTCTACGGAACGTGACGGAATAATACGTTCTCTTAGAAATAGAACTTTGGGTTCGAGATTTTCGAACAAAAGGACAAAAGAAAAAGCACCAGCCACAAGTGCATTTACACTCGTAAACTGATGCTCTCTTATTATTTCTTCTTTTCAATAACATTTTTCTTTTATAGTAACATCAACCATGTTATCGTCCAATAAGTAATGAGCTGCCATCATGATTTAAAACTATTCATCGATTATTACAAAACATTAAGGTCAGACAGATATTTTACAATGGCATCTGCTATTTCGTTTATATCGTCATCCACCCAGCGTTGCCTGGAGCTATCAACTCTTTTCAAATATTGTTTATCTTTAAATGTATTCGACACTCGAGTAATAATTTCTCCCATCGTGTTTTCTCTCATTCCAGAGTCTGAAAATATATAGTGGTCAATCAAATTTAAAAGCTTATCTCTTTTAGCAACTGTCTTTTGATAATACATGTCGTAAATATCCTTGTATCTTCGACTATTGCTGCCAAATATCAGAAGAGAACGCAATTTCTCTGTAAAAGACTGTTCAACTGTGTTTTTCAACAGGCTCGCCCCGTTTTCATCCATACAAACATCAAAGCAGTACTCTTCCTGTTCGACGTCCAGATCCTTATGTACCCCAATGTCGATCTTGCTGCTGATGCTGTTTCCGGATTCATCAGTGATCAATACTTCTATACTTTTCCCATGATAATCCTGATGTTTTAGTTCTTTGATATCGCCGGTGATTGCAATATTGAGCCCATCTATGCAGTTTAATTTCTCTACAAACAGTCTTATAGATTCATCAGAAATAGAATAATGGATAAAGTCCAGATCTATGTCACGTGTTGCCCGCCTGTTATTGTTAGTAATACTACGCATGACAACGCCACCTTTTATAGTAACATTCCTGTTTAGCGGTCCAATCGATATAGCCTTCAAAACAACATCCTGACAGACCCTAGCTGCGGCAAGTTCTCTTGTCAGGCCATCTTCCATGTACATATCTATCATTTCATTTATATCCAATTTACATTACCTCCTCATCCAGGGCTTTGGAAATCATTTTGCTTTTAGGGAATTTTTCGGCATACTCCTGGATCCGCCATATTTCAAGGTCCCCAATTATTCCCCTATAATTTAACAGAATCTCTTTATAGATATCATAAGGCATAGAATTCTTATTCCGAAGAAGTTCGATGAGCATGCGTTCTTTGTCATATACCCTTATAGCAGCTCCATTCTTTTCTATTTCCTGTACTCCAAGCGGTAAAAGATCCTGACGCACATATAGCTGCTCCACTCTCTTATCTGTAATCCGGGCCGCTTTGGAAGATGTCGCGAGAGAATATTTCTCTGGTATCACATCTGTAAGACCGTGAATATAGAAAGCATATTCTCCTGCAAGTATGGCTTTTGGATATTTTTTTAATATAACTTCCAGCTCATTATTGTACTTTCGACTTGAATATATCCCATTTTCAATTTTAAAAACTACACCTGAATCTATGGCCTTCTTGAGTTTATAATCTGAGCCGTATTCTTTTATTGCTTCTTCATATGACAGAATCATTTTAAGTAATCCTCGGTAAAAAATGTTTTTATTCCTACTATTACTTAAATATACTCTGTACATAGAATTAATTCAAGTAAATATCGGTAATATCATATTTTTTACCGATATTTACTCTATACTGTTATCGCCTACATCCGCCCTGTAGCATTAGCTAAAGTGCCTTCGACCATTGTTATCATTTTTCCGACCAGTATTGCATTTTCTTTTACCTGTGGAATCAAAGGTTGTTCCAGTTTGTAACGCAGATACAAAATCTGTGCAATCCCCATCAACAATTCATCGCCACTTCTTCCCGGCATTTTAGGAAGGACAGTCCTTATGCGCTCAGATATTTCCATGACTATTCCCTGCCAAACAGAAAACCATTGCTCACTTTCTTCAAGTTCAAATTCGTCCAACCATTCACGTGGTGTATGTGCCTCATAATATTCTCCGCAATCTGTAGGCTGTAAGATATAAAAGATTTTCCTCTTGCCCTCTATATCTCCTGTTGCCCCACGGCCTAAAGGATATAATGCACAAGCTGTCGGCTTATGGTTATGTATCCTGCAACGATTGTCTTCCATCAGGAACGGACATTTCCCATTATCCCTGCGCATATTCAGGGAAACTAGCGGAACTTTACTTGTCCCTCCGACATAAAGGTTTCCATATTCATAAAGCACTTCATGAAGATGCTTGCCTAAAGCTTTTGCCATGCGACATAGATCAAATGGTGATAGCAGTATATCAACTCGATTTTTGCAGCATTCACCACACTGCCTGCATTTGAAATAAAAAGTTTCATCTTTTCCTATGGGGTTTTTCATCAGTTCCTGTATCAATTCTTCTCTGTCATTCATCCGCTGCTCCTCTTTTCTATCATGTTACTATTTATGATAAGTAATAGCCGGACACATGTCATTCGACTCGTGGTTGATAAATTCAGATGCTTTTCAAAAAAAGAGCCTGATTTAAATATCAAGCTCTCCTGTCATAACATGTATCAAATTCACTCCTTCGGCATAATGCTTTCAGGTTCATCTGTGTATTTTCTTAACAATCCTCGCCCCGCCGGTAAGCTTCAAAGAAACTCACAATCTGCCTTGTTGAAACAGGGAAGAAATTGTTTGCATCAACACCTACATCATATCTTCTCTGACCATCTGCTCTGTTAGCTTCGTTATAACCCATACGTGCATGGATATGTCCATGTAACTGATATCCTCCACTCCCTTTCTTGGGCCATGAAAGCATAGGATAATGCATAAGCGAAAAATGATTTCCATCAATTGATATCTTTAAAAAATCCAATATATCAACAAACAGCCTTGGATCATAATTCCTATCATGATTACCTTTGATGAGATACTTCTTGCCGTTAAGTTTCTTAATCAGAGCATCCGCTTCTTCAATACTCATATGATGGCAGATGTCCCCCAATATATAAACTGTATCTTCCTTCCGGACAATAGAATTATAGTTCTGCAAAAGCACCCTATCCATCTCTTCCACAGATTCAAATGGTCTATTCTGCATTCTTATAATTGCTTTATGTCCAAAGTGCATGTCTGCCGTAAAATAAATCATCAGCATCTACTCCTATATATAAAGTCTATGTATCAGTTTCTTCATGTCATTAGCTCTCTAATGGATCACTCTCTTAAACACATCATAATTCCTTAAATCTCTGGGACTGCAATATACTGCAAATTCAATAATCCTAAATGCATTCAGATAATCTCCTATAACATTCGCTGCAGCCCTTGCAACAACCTCAGGTTTGTTTTGAAATGCTCCACATCCAAAAGCTCCCAGTACAACTACTTCGTCATCATTATATACAGCAACATCCAATATACGTCTCAGCCTCTTCTCATGAATCTCCAGTAGCTCTTTATCTGAAATTTTCACTTTTCTCATTCCATCATTCTGGTTATATGGATTGCTGGGATTATCTCTTAGATTTGGCGCCGCACAAGTGATCACATCTACTTCATACCACTCCGATTCAGGCATGGTAACAGGAGCTGACGTATCTGTCTTAAACACTACAACTCCCGGAGTATATATTATGTCATCATTATGAACCGGATCAGAAGCAGCTCTATGCGGATTATAGAAACCAGCCCACATTTCCTTCGTATTAAGCATTTCATACAAAGCAGAGCATCTGCACAGGCATTCTTCCTGTGCTGTAGACCCTTTAATTACACCTCCACCAGGATTTGTGGCAGAAGCGAAATTATGAACAACAACTCTCATGTCTTTATAAGCTGCCGCAGCCTCCAAAGTTCTTTTCTTAGATACAGTAAGGCTGACCCTGTCTGTATATCTACTTCTGTCAAAAGAGGGCAATGGCTCTCCAGCCAGAATCAGTTTCTGACCATCTCTCGCCTTCCTTATAGATTCTTTAAGCCTGCTGTTCTCATTGCACATCTTCTCTGTGTTTCTGAAGATAATAACATTCTCATCTCGTCCCATTTTTCCTCCTAAAGTTAATTATTGGCGTACGAGTACTCTGATATTAATTTCTCTGCACTGGAAGGAACAACCATTTTCATTATGTCATTGATATCTTTCTCGTTACCGATCGCCTTAAACCCTGCCCATGCATATGGAGAGTCTTTAATCATCATTGCAACTGCTTTTCTGTCATGATCGTATTCTTCATATAGGTGCCTTGCATATAGCATCATATCCTCGGCCCTAGCCTTAAGTTCTGCAAACTGCCAGTCATAATACTTGATTATATGTGCATCTTCCGGGAAGTCCTTTGCCAGCTTGGAAAAATCTTCTCCGCTGCAGAAAAGCTCCGCCATCCTTTTTGCAGTAAACACTCTGTTAGTAGCCATACTGTGCATTGCTACATAAGCAGGTGATTTTATCTTTACCCTGTTATGTTTCGCATCCACTACCACAAAGCCTTCTTTTTCAATATTTTCTCCGTCATTCAGATTATCTGCAGCCTCCATGCAATCTTTAAGTGTAGTAAGCAGATAGCTTTCAGGCTTTTTGAATTCTGGCAGTTCATTATCAGCCTCTTCACCGGTCTTGTTATTCCTTGCTGCAAGAAAGAATAAAAGAATCACATCATATCTGATGACAACCTGAGTAAATGGAGATACCAATTCAAAAACGTATGTGTAATCCTTATTCAGCTTATCAAATGGTATCTCCGCTATATTCTCTGCCTTGTTAATGATATCTGCATAACTCAGATCCTTATATCCCGGAACAGGAGCATTTCCTGCATCGCAGGTTGAGCTTGTTGCAAATCTCCATGCACCTTTGTACCAGAAAAGCTTTATCATAGAGCCATCTATTTTTTCCAGCACCCTGGCGCTATTCCAGTCGATATTTGCAGCATACTGTTCCTGTACATTAAAAAACTTATCAAACGGCCAGCAGACCACAGAAAGCTGAACCACATCGATCATGATTCCTCTTGCTTCACATACCAGTGGATCTGAGAAATCAGCTTCTGCCATATACTTAAAGCAAGCCAAATCACCATTACGACTTATCCTAATGAGCCTTTTATTCAGCTTTTCTTCCCAGCTATCTGTATTATTTTCTATAAACTCTAATATCTTCGATTTCATTGCTGTGTTTCTTTACTAATCCACTTCTTTTCTCTCTTCTCCACTGCATGGTCAATCGTGATCCTGTGTATACTGTCGATATCAGATAGAATCCCGTCTTTTATCAGTTTTCCAAGATTGACCGGACTATATCCGCATACATTGGCTGCAAGGTTTAAATGCTTGCAGCCTTCCTTGTACATCTCCATGTTACTATGGTCATGACCATGAATGTTTAGACACCACGGAAGTCCATATACCGGCTCATGTGACAAAAGAATCTTGTCTGCTATAAATAGTGGACCGGAATATATCTCATCAAACAGTCCCTTGTAATCTCCCCTTCTGTCATGGTTTCCAAGAAGCAGTATCTTCTTTCTGACCCTGAGCTTCTTTATATATTCAGGACTTCCAACATCTCCCAAGCAGACAAATGTGTCATTTTTCATGATCACAGAATTCAGGATATTAACCTGTTCATCTGGTTCTATCCAGTCAGGATCCATGAGTTTACAATCAGAATCTTTAAAATGCGTATCAGACAGGATATAAACAGATCCATTTTCTGACCAGTGCCTGAATGGTTCATATAAAGTTGATATCATGCTGCCTCCCGTCTATGATCACTCATCATTTTTCATTAGATACTTGTTGTTTATCACTTTCATTGATAAAGGTCCGCTAAGTGTATAAGAGTGAACAGGCGTAACAGGCCTTATTACTATTCCCTCTCTTATTGTCCCATTGTATCCAACACCTTCTGCCCTTGCTAATAGAGCCGCCTCATTAGGATACTTTGCTAAGAGATCATCGCCTTCCTCTTCCACCGGAACCATCTGACATCCGACATATCTGCAGATTTCCTTAAGCGTTGCCAGGTCAGTTCTCTTATCATCAGCTCTTGCCGTAAATACAAACCACTCTGGCTTCTTAAGCCTAAGTCTGTTCTTCTGTATTCCTTCCCCGCACCATTCTCCCTGGAGAACCAAAGAGCTCAGTCCATGTTCCTCTGCATATGTCTTCATCTTTTCTGTAATACCTGCTGTTTTTACATGCTCCACAAACGCTGACTTTCCGTCATCCTTATAAGTGAAGTTATGGCCGGTAAAAGAAATTTCTCCATCCCTTACACCTATGGAATGACTTGAACCATCCATCTTGGTTGTTATGTAATAAGGCAGCCCCTTAAACTCATTAAGCAGCTCCGGCGCTGACTGTATCCTTGTCTCATCAGTCTTAGGTATATATCCGGGCCGATCACCTATCATGGTTCCTCCTGATCCTGCCCTTTCTGGCATTTCCCACTCGCGAACCCCAAGGATTTCCGTCACATCCATTCCTTCTTCAAGACTCATCCCCTGAAGCTTTGAGAGCTTATCAATCCCAAGGCATAATCCCTGGGATATCTCTCCCCTGAACTTCATAGTCTTTAATCTGAATCCTTCACCCATAAAATCATTACTTCTGTAGGAACTCTTTCTCAGGAATTCAAACTCCTCACATACAGGGAGAAAGGAATCTATCTCGAAATAGACCACCAGATCTCCCACATGAAATTCTCCCTTTCCTCCGACACACTTCCATCCAAGAACCTGAACAAGTTCCAGTCTGTCTGCATCGGGTATTGGAAAGACTTCCTTTATCTTCTGTATTGATGCTAATTTTCTCATTTTTCTTTTCATCCTCCTTAAGTAAATTTCCGAATAAAGCTGCCATATTCATCACCTAACGGCAGTTCGTAATCTACATGTATTCTTTTACGTGTTGTCATCTTTGTTTCACCAGTAAGCGGATTAAATCCTTCTTTTCCATACTCTTCTATCCACATGCCTACGCCTCGTTTCTGCCATGAGGGCAACTTATCATAGTTGATTCCTCCGCTGAAAAGCAGCTCATTTTTATACGCAACCCCTTTTCCTTTCAACTCTGACGTAGCTTTATGAACTGGTGTGCCATCCTTTCGGAGCATCCAGTAACAATGTGAATTTAGCGCATTCCTGTTAGCATCTTCCTGACGCCATCTGAAGTAATCCTCAACTCTCTCCGCATTTGGAAGAGGCACCATTCTACAGTCAAATGTTGCCGCCATCCCAAGTTCAAGCGAAAAGACTGCGCTTGCTTCAGCAGCAAGTGTTGAATTATACTTGCGCACTTTTCTGCCGAATGCATCTTCATCTGCCGCAAACAATAATGAAATCTCATCGCTTTCTGTATAGGCGTATACCACTCTGAATCCGCAATCCATGAGAGTTTTTGTTGTTTTCACCATCATATCTCTAAACTTTTCATCAAATGGTGCTTCAAAATGACAGACTTCCTTAGTAAGTCTTGTAAAGCCTCTGCCATCAAGCCTTGCCACCATATAAATATCTGGAAGCAATACCTGATCTAAGGACTGCTCGTAAACACGCATCTTTTTGTCCATCTCATCAAAACGCATTTCTATCATCTCTCCCTGCTATACTTATTTTCCCAAATCTTGTAAATCCGACTGTTACGGCGACGCCCGATAGGTGGACACCATCTGATTTTCACACCACCTCCGGATTAATGTTACGGCGCACAATCCATTTAATTAAATGATATCCCTATACATACTGACTGTCAGTTAACTCGTGGTTGATAAAACATGAAGCTGAAACCTGCAAGTTTTCTATAGCTTAGTCGCGGGAGCAGGATTCGAACCTGCGTTGCACAGCTTATGAGGCTGGGCTGGAACCATCTCCAGACTATCCCGCAATATAAACGACTCTACAGAGAATCGAACTCTGATCTCCGGATAGACAGTCCGGCATAATAGCCTTTATACTATAGAGCCAAAAGCCTACCCAGGGACTCGAACCCTGAACCCTCTGCTTACAAGGCAGATGCTCTAGCCAGTTGAGCTAGGAAGGCGAAAGCTTAAATTGATCTTGTGGGAATTGAACCCACCTGAATATCCTGCTTGCAAAGCAGGCGACCACCCCATGCAGTCCCAAGACCCGCGGTGCAGAAGTCCGTGCCTGTAGACTTCTGCTAAAGTATTAAGTTTTTCAGGAATAAGAAGTGCCTGCTAACTATTCCCTAATAGGGCGACTGAGAATCGAACTCAGGTTAGATGCATATAAGACACCGGTTCTCACCATTGAACTACCGCCCATCATTTTTTATATTAAAAAAGGACCTACCCACTTTCACGGATAGATCCTAAAACCCTGATTATTATTCCAATGTGCCTGGTATCAGTCTAACATCGGACTTTATAATCTATCCTTCTATTTCTTTCTATACCTTTTTTGCCGCGTGATGTCGCCAAATCGAGCGCACGAGTACTAAGCATATCGATCGTGCAATCATATGCTGTAGTTTCTATGGCTGTGAAATTTGTAAACATCATATTTCTCATTGAAAGCTTAAAACCTTACCTTTCGTAGTATTTCTGTTTTAATTTAACAAAAAAGGAAGCGACCGCATATTTATGTTGATGATTGCATCAAAATAAATAGGACAGGCACTTCCTACGTATTCAGATTAGCACCTGTATTATGACTTGTAAAGCACTTTTTCTAAATCTGCAAAAAAATTATGCTTCTTCATATTTCCGGGTTGCAGTATCCACAATATACAACTTCTGGTTACCATACGGATCCCCATTTGAGTATGTTGAAAAAAGATCCAGCGTCAGTACTCCTCCAAGGTCAAGTGGTTCCTCTACAGGTGTATGTCCCACAACCTGGTAAAAGAGATCATCCCTGAACATTCGGTAGAAATCAGCCTGAGGTCTTGCCCAAATCGGTGAATTATCCCTCCACAGTTCCTGCTTACCCATACGGTTAATCCTTGCAAGGATATCATCAATCTCTTTCATATGATATCCACACGTCTGAAAGACAAAACTCTCCGTAAGGCCGGCATGACTGAACAGCACATCATCAATTTTATGGACAAATCTATAACGTTCTTCAATAACACGCTCCAGTCTGGTAATACCTTCAATAGCAGTTATCCTTGCCTGGACAGAATACCCCGATTCCATGGCATCCCAAAGATAGGATACATCGTGGTTGCCATAGCACCAAAATGAAAGGTCATGCTCTTTTCCAAATTCAGCAGCCCTGTCCAAAGTCTCGTTATATGCGTCTAAATCATTTCCCTTTCCCCAATCATCTACCAAATCTCCGAGAATTACAATGTCATCGTAGCTGTTCTCATCAACTCTATCAGCCATATCAAAAATCCATGGCTTTAAATGTACATCAGGAATCACAAGTACTCTGCTCATTTCAAAACTCCGATTATTCCAAACTGATTCATTGCTTCACTAACATTAGGGCTCTCATCTTTTCTCAATCAAAACTTCCCATTTCTTTACGGCTACAGGGACTAAAAGATTATCAACACTTACACCCAGAAGGCCGCTGAGAATATAAAGGTTTTCAATCACAAAAAAAGATCCTTTATGTCGCCATTTATTAACAGCCTGCGGAGTAATACCCAATTTATCAGCAATGGTCTTATCTTTTAATCCCTTTGTTTTAATCAGATTGCACACTCTATTCTTTGTAGCTTCAAGGTCAAGTCCTTTTACCCTGTCAGGTTCTTCCCAAGACACAGTGTAACCCAAAGGCTCCAACATGTGTCTAAATCTATTTGCTTCTAGGATCTCCATTACTTTTCTATATCCATCATCCATCGATATTGCCTCCTCTATTTTTATTTTATTGGAGATTTATCTCATTGTATATAAACTCGTGGTTGATAAATTGGATAGCTAATCTACAAAGCACCTCTATAGGAAAAGGGTCCCAGGAATGGGCCATGATCTCATAACCTTCCGCGTATGAAGCGGATGCTCTACCTCCCACGCTATCCTGGAATAGCGGACACAGAGGGTTGCTAGATGTCCGGGGGACATCTGCTTAGCAACGACCGGAGCGGAGCGTAGATCGAACCCACAACCTCCCGGTTAACAGCCGGGCGCTCTGCCGATTGAGCTATGTGTCCAGAACTACGGTAGCAGGACTCGAACCTGCAACGCCCTGAGTCAGAGTCAGGTGCTCTACCAATTGAGCTATACCGCAATAATGCTGTTAGTGGGGCTCGAACCCACGACCTTCAGATTAAGAGTCTGCTGCTCTTCCAACTGAGCTACAACAGCTTAGTGCTCCCCACGGGGGTTGAACCCGCATCTCTCGGCTTAAAAGGCCGGTGCATATCCGCTCTGCCAAGGAAGCATAATGGGCCCGGGTGGGGTCGAACCACCTCGCAGGGATTTTCAGTCCCCAGCTCTACCAGTTGAGCTACAAGCCCTAAGAGACATAGGTGGGATTCGAACCCACGTTGGCGGAGTTGCAGTCCGCTGCCTTTCCAGCTTGGCTACCATGTCTTAACTACGGCACTTGGAATCGAACCAAGATTACCGGAACCAAAATCCTGTGGGCTACCATTACCCCATGCCGCAACGCGCAGTCTTAATCGACTGCAATTATGTCATCAATCGGAACTTCCAGATAAACTGAAAGCGCTACAATCCTATCTATGCTTGGAAGCACTTCCCCTCGCAGATATCTATATACAAGGGATGTGCTTGCTCCCAGGTACTCAGAAACCTCTGGTACTGTATGTCCGCTCTCTCTGATCAGTTCCCTAATCCTAATTCCTGTTCCTTCAATATCAATTACTGGATAATCCATTCTTCCATTCTCCTTTTTCGCATTAAAAAACCACTTAACTCTTGCAAGCTAAGTGGCTACAGATCTCAATGACCTCATTTATTCTTAATGCTCCGGATCATCCATCATTTTGCATATCCAGGACCACTTTCCACCAACTTGCAATTTGCATAACTAACAAAGCACTTCTGATTTTTGCAGAACTGCATAAACTGTTTGTTATTAAATTGCTTGTTGATAGTTACGTAGTACATTTACAATAAATCCTCTTAACTTTCTGCTGCTCCCCGCAGCTCCATATCTTTGTTCTGTTAGTATTATCGCCCTGTCGGACCTATTTGTATAGTGTCATCAGATGACACTTAAGTGGGCAGGGTGAGACTCGAACTCACGGTGTTTCCTTGTCAGGGTTTTACAGACCCCTGCCTTCGCCACTAGGCATACCTACCCGGAGCGTTTGCGGAAGGATTCGAACCTTCGGCACAGTTTAGCCGTGCTTCGCTTTAGCAGAGCGATACCATAAGCCATCTCGGTCACGCAAACATAAGTGGGTGGAGCAGGAATTGCACCTGCGGTGTTTCTAATGTGGGAGTTTTACAGACTCTTGCCCTCGCTTCTAGGCATACCCACCCATAATAGCTCCTGCGGGACTCGAACCCGACATTTCCAGCTTGAGAGGCTGACGTCCTTACCAATTAGACCAAGAAGCCACAGTGATCCCAACGGGACTTGAACCCGGTATCTCTGACGTGAAAGGCCAGCGTCCTAAACCATTAGACTATGGGACCATACGCAGGCACTTTAACGCCTGCAATCTATATTCAGTTCATGCACTTAGTGAATAAAGCCATTCCCCTTCAGTTACGATAATGTCGTCCATAGCAACACCTAAAACAGCTGCTAATACGACTAAATTGTCCAGTGTTGGCATGGCAGTTCCGTGCTGCCACTTGTAAATCGCCTGTGGAGTAGCAAAACCGAACACATCCTGTAAATCCCTCACAGACATACCGGCTGCCACTCTTAAATCTGTAATTCTCTGTCCCGTGGCGATCATATCGATCGCTGGAATATTCTGTGTCATTTCCGACTCCTTTCTGGCCTCTGGCCAAGTACACGATGTGGGGTGCTGCACATCCAGGGGATGTGCGCTTAGCACCGACCGAAGTGGAACGTAGATCGAACCCACATGCCGCGCCTGTCTCCACTCCGTTTCGGTCGGCTCAGAACAAGCGTCCCCCGGACGCTTTGAGCCCTAAGTCAGGTGCGTCTACCAACTTCGCCACTCGTGCAAAACAGACCCGCCAGGACTTGAACCCGGACTAACAGTTTTGGAGACTGCTGTGCTGCCAATTACACCACGAATCTATAGCGCAGAGCCTGGGATTCGAACCCAGATATCCGTGAGGAATGTCGGTTTTCAAGACCGATGCTGTACCAATTGAGCCAACTCTGCATATTTTGAGGCAAAAGAAAAACCGCTTGCCTTTTCATCTAAGGTAAGCGGTACGCAAACATGTTTATCTATAAGCTTCTACTCCGGATTATTCCATCCGGTCCCTGCCTAAAACAACATTTTCTCGCATTTGCCTATCCTTAAATGAGCGCATGAAATTAAACATCCACTCTGATTTGCTCTGGAGTGATGATTCATAGCTTTCGCTATACAGGCAATAATTGCGATTCATTGTTGTCATGTCTCTTTCTCTTCCTTTCCGGGAGCTCTTATCTGCTCCGCTTATCTCTTTCTATATCGTATAGTAACACCAGTAAGTTCTGTTGTCTATTAGCCTCGTAGTATAAAATTACGCTGCGGCAATCTTCTTCTCATCTCCAATTATTTATTTTTTCCACAGCATTTTTTAAACTTCTTACCGGAGCCACATGGACATGGATCATTAGGATAAACCTTTATTGTTGCCCTTACTGCAGGGCCATCCACTCCCACAGGCATATTCACAACCGGCATATCCACTGCGTTTCCATCGATATCTACGCCATATCCCGGAAGTTTGACAGTCTAGCCTCATAAATCTTAGTTCATCATACCCCTCAATCCCGCATAAAGACTGATATTTCAGTCTTATTTTTTTGTCAAAT
>NZ_FOBE01000036.1:0-41589 GCF_900109475.1 Butyrivibrio sp. ob235 | reverse complement strand
TACACTCTCTAATACTGAGAAAGATGAACTTTATGTAATGCGAGTAGCTGAAGAGATGTATGAACGCGGAATAGAGGTGGAACCCATAGATATCTTTAAGGCACAGTCGCGGCTCTTCTCCGTAGTTGGAGACAGGATAATGCCGAGCCTCGTGAGCATAAATAAGCTTGGAGAAAAGGCTGCAGATCAAATAGTAGAGGCTGCTAAGGATGGTCCTTTTATTTCAAAGGATGATTTCCGTCAGCGTACCAAGTGCCCACAGGGAGTAATTGAAGCTATGGATGAGATGGGATTGCTAGGGAACCTGCCACAGTCCAGCCAGATCAGTATTTTTGATTTTTTATAATAAAAAATTTAAAGGTGGACATATTTGGTCCATGCCATAATTTATCATGAATTTACAAAAGATACATCATGATATTTGTTACTCGGATTAGTGGGGGAGAACTGATAATTTCGTATTGTGAAAGGAAGGTATTCACTATGAAGAGAATATGGTTTTGGATCAAAAACTGTCTTATTGAAGATAACCGGGGATGCAAGTCTTTTTGCGGAACCTGCCAGTATTATGAGCAGTGCAGAATGGATGAAAATAAGGAAAACAATATGTACCTGATGAATAATCCTGAAAGAAAAGGACTGATAGGAGCAATGAAGTGGTGGCTTCCAAAGTACATCGAGTATAGTTCAAAAAAGGCTTGAAATGAGAATATTCACGATATAAAGAGGAAGCACAATATGAATAAGGTAAAACATATTGAAACCATTGATTTCTTAACAATAAATCCTATGAGAAAGGGATTTCCGGGATGTTTAAAATTTTGGCTGCCAAAGTATATTTCTAGAAGTATCCGTGTTCATGTTAAGAGCTCTGGCAAGGAAATAGTTTAGATAAAGGAATAAATATGTTTGGAGCAATAATAGGAGATATTATAGGATTTCCATACGAATTTGAAAAAACAAAAAAGAATAAGTTTTTTCGCTTGTTTTCAAGAGAATCAAGATTTACGGATGATTCAGTAATGACTGTAGCAATTGCTGATGCCATTCTGAGATTTGATAGATGTCTCCCTAATGAAGAAAGAATCAAAAAGGCTATTGTTGATTCTATGAGATATTGGGGAAATAAATATATAAATGCTGGGTATGGCGGCCTTTTTTATGAATGGCTCACATGTGATAATCCAATGCCATATGGAAGTTATGGTAACGGATCAGCAATGAGAGTGTCTCCAATAGCTATGTATTATGATGAGTTGAAAACGGTACGTGAAGTGGCAAAATGGTCTGCCGAAGTTACGCACAATCATCCAGAAGGTATAAAAGGTGCAGAAGCTACAGCATCAGCTATATGGCTTGCAAGGCATGGTTCCTCGAAGGCTGATATCAAAGAATTTATAGAAACAGAATTTGGATATGACCTTTCGGAAAGCTGTGATGAAATAAGACCTAAATACTGCTTTTATTGTACGTGTCAGGGAAGTGTTCCTGAATCTATTAGGGCATTTCTTGATGGAAAAGATTATGTTGATTGTGTAAAGACAGCTATATCTCTTGGTGGAGATGCAGATACTATGGGGTGTATTACCGGAGGAATAGCTGAAGCATTCTATGGTTTGCCGGAAAAAGTCAAAGAAAAAGGCAAAAAACACTTACCTAAAGATATGATTTCTGTTATCGAGGCACTTTATAATGAATGCTATAGACACGATAAAGAAGGACCACCGGCAATAGAATTGATATTGGGATCAGGACTTAAAAAGTATTCTGATTATAAGGTAAATGACACATTACTTGATGCTGTTGTAAAAATGAGACATCAGATGTCTCTAGAACTAGGGGTAGTAATTCCTATTTTTACCATCCACGAAAATCCTGAGAATGAAGACAATATGTACATCATAAAAATTCATGGAAGAAAATATGGTGAAGGGATTATTGAACCAGGAACGACAGATGTAAAAGAATGCCAATTGATGACTTCTCATCTTGAAAGAGTTATTAGCAGTCATATATTGGAATTGTTAACCAAAAAAGATGTTCAGCTATTACTCACGAATATTGAAGAGGAGGACCCAAAGCTTATAAACAACCTGATACCAGATATCATTGGATTCGATGATTTTGAGGTAATCCTCAGAAATCTGTTGTGCGAAGGCTACTCTATAAGAGATTTGAAAACGATAATTGAATTCCTAATAAAAAATGGCAGATATACACAGGATACATGTGAACTTACATGTCGTGTTAAAGAAGAGTTGAAGCAGGCAGAAGGAAACAAAAATGGAAAATATGAGAGATAATCAAGAATTATGGAAAAATATAGCACCCATAATAAAAGAAAAACTGGGCATGACGATAATAGCTTATGAAACATGGATTGCGCCATTATATATAGTAAGCTGTGAAGGCGGGATAATGAACTTACATTCTCCATTTTCAGATACAGAAAATCAGTATGTCGAAAAGAGATATATGCCGATGATACAATATGTGGTTTCTGAATATATGGGCGAATCCTACGAGGTCCTTATTGAATAAAAGGCTATTTATTGACGTGTTATAGAGACTATAATAAAGTGAATTTAGTGATATCAATTTATGTGGTTATCCACTATTCTGTGATTATATGGTTAATGAGGGGCAATAATATAATGCGTGTTGAGAAAGAAATTGTTTTACAGAATGCACGAGACTTCCTGGAAAAAATAAATGACTATTCTAAGGACGAAGCCGTCTCTGATTTAATAAGAGAAGAGGATTCTTTAAAAAAACTTATCCAACAATTTATAGAAGGCTTGGAAAAAAATGATTATGATTCAGCAGAAGCAAGATGGATAGCAGATGCATTTCAATATGTTTGTTCTGCGCGAGTAAAGCATCTTGAAGAAGTATCTGCGACCGTGTCAGATAAAAATCTTTCAATGCTATATGATTTGCTAACTGTTATTATTATGCAAACAGACATAGCAGCATATAAAGACGATACTCTATATGACTTATTAAGTAAGTTAAGTGATGAAGAGGTGGACGAATATAAGTGGGAGCATAGCGCATATCGTATATTAAAACCAGATTATTTGTGGGATTCTTCTTATAATTGTAGTAAGCAAGGAGCCAGAATGTTAGAGGATATTCTTGGAGAAATGCCAGAATTTGATGATTTCTTAAGAAAAAATGAGACTTAAGTAATAATATTTTTCAGTTAGACTATATTTGTCCAGCTGATGTGATATACTTCTAAATGTAACAAAGAAATTCAAGTTGCTCATGACGAGCAGAAAGGAGGACGATCATGAAACACATGACGACTTTTGAAACTGGTAACTATAAAAATGACAGAGGCATGATTGTCCGCCGTCTATTTTCCTGATAATTCAATCAGACATTTCATGGAACAAAGATAAGGTAGGACAGGTATAAGCCTCTGGTATTGAAGAGGTGTCTTTTTTGCGCTCAAAAATGCGTATGACACCTACACGGAGGTTTTATTTTGATACCTATAAATGGAAAATTTGCTGATGCACAGATTATGTGCAGACAGGAACTTAACGGTGCAGACGTTGACCAGTATGCAATCGCTCAGGTTCAGATGATCTGCGACAACGAAGCAGCAAAGGGCTCAACCATCAGAGTTATGCCTGATGTACATCCCGGAAAAGTAGGACCGATAGGACTTACTATGACCATTAACGAAAGGGTTCTTCCTTCACTTGTGGGCATTGATGGAGGATGTGGGATGCTTGCAGTAAAAGTCGGAAAGATCAGAAATGATTACCAGAAGCTTGACAGTGTTATTAGGGAAAATATCCCTGTTGGCTTCAAAATAAGAAGCACTGTGCATAGAGACGTTGATATTGACCTTGAACAGCTTCGCTGCTTTAGGCACATCCGTGAAGACAAGGCTCTTCTTAGTATTGGTACACTTGGCGGTGGTAACCACTTCATAGAGCTGGATCAGGATGAAAACAAGGAAGTTTACCTTGTAATTCATACAGGTAGCCGTCACCTTGGCAAGGAAGTAGCAGAATACTACATGCAGGCTGGACAGAAGGCGCTTAAAACAAATGGAATAAAGGATGTGCCCTACGAGATGACATATTTAACAGATGATCTTATGGAAGATTATCTCCATGATCTTGAGGTAGTGCAGGAATATGCAGACCTAAACCGTAGGGTTATTGCTACAGAAATCTTAAAGGGTATGAAATGGAAGGAGAAAGAGCGTATTTCCTGTATCCATAACTATGTGGATTTTTCCGATGATATCCCTCTTCTGAGAAAGGGAGCAATATCCGCTAAAGAAGGGGAGAATGTCATTATCCCTATAAATATGAAGGATGGTGTAATCCTTGGGAAGGGGCTTGGAAACACCGACTGGAACAGATCAGCTCCACATGGCAGTGGCAGAATCACATCACGGGATGAAGTAAGACACAGTCATACTGTATCAGAATTCAAGGCAGAGATGAAAGGAGTATACACATCCTGTATTGGCACAGAAACTCTTGACGAAGCACCTTTTGCATACAGAAGAACTGGTTATATCAGGGAGGCTGTAAAGGACACAGTAATGATCGATAAGATCCTTAAGCCTGTTTATAACTACAAAGGAGGAAATAATTGAATATAAAATTCGATAAGTATCGGATCTGTCTTGGTAAAGCCGAGCACACGATTCTCGTTCCCAAAGGAATCGATACTCTTCAGTGGAATACTATAGGTTCTGACTGGGGAAATGAACTTATCGGAGACAGGTCAGCACTTTATGCTGTTATGTACACTTGTGCTGTACTTATGTTTGATGAAAGAAAGCTCATCTACTTTCCTATCAGAAAGAACAAGAAGCTTAATGAATCTTTCTGGGATTATAGCCATGATGTTGTTTTTACCTGCAATAAATCAAATTTTCATGTTGCTGATTGGAAGGAATACAGACATATCATGACAAAAATGAAGCCTGAGACATATGAGTTCTCTTATGACAGAAAGAGAATAGATGAACTTTCAGCACCAAAAGATGAAGAGTGGCATGAGTATAAAAAGAGAGAGCGTGCAGTTGTTGGGTACGAGAAGGACAAGTTTGAAACATGGTTTGTGGCAATGGATAGCAAAGCATATTCAAAAGGGTACCATGAGCTTAGAAAATTTGCAGACAAGCAGCTTGAACAGAGCTTCATAAAGAACAGGGAATATCCACCCTATGAGATCTTTCTTACCTATGAACTGACAGGAAGATATAACAAGAGCTATTATGAAGAATTCTGTTACTGCTTTATGTTTTACGATCCTGCACTCGTTATAAAGGCTAAGGAATATGAAGAAGCAAAGAGAGCTGAGGCACCTGTTTTTACTAAGCCAGAGAAGAAAAAGCTCGTGCTAGATGATCACGATACAACGAAGACAAAAAGACAGATAAAAAATGCTAACTATACATTGGCATATAAGAACAAGAAGAGAAAGAAAAAAGAGGTTAAAAATAATGATATTACAGCTTAGTTCCGGCATGGGTCCTGTGGAATGCAGGGTCGCTGTCGGAGGTATATATAGAAAACTATTGGAAGAATTCCCGGATATGGAGGTAATTACCGGGACCAAAGGAGAGGTGGAGGAATCTTATTCCTCCATACTCCTGTCATCAGAAGCAGATCTTTCAGGACTGGAAGGAACAATGGAATGGATATGTAAAAGTAAGTATAGACCAGGGCATAAGAGAAAAAACTGGTTTGTAGATGCCAGCATTATCCATGAAGCCGAAGAGATTGATGAAAAACTGGATATGAATGATGTACATATAGAGAAGTTCCACTCAGGAGGACCGGGAGGTCAGAATGTTAACAAGGTTGAAACGGGCATCCGTGTAATACATATCCCTACAGGAATAACAGTCTCTTCAACAAGGGAGCGTAGTCAGTTCATGAATAAGCTGGATGCACTTAAGAAGCTTTCCGCAATTTTGAAGCAGACAAATACTGATGGCAGGAACAGACAGAAAAATGATGCATGGAGTAAGCATGCACAGATTGTAAGGGGAAACCCTGTAAGAATATACGAAGGTGAGGATTTTAGACTCACTTTCTGTAAGAAAAATGAGGAGAACAATAATATATGAATTTACCAATAACAGTTAATCAGACAGAACTATTGGACATACTTTTGAATATTGCACCAAGCCGTCCGGTATTTATATGGGGTGCACCCGGTATCGGAAAGTCAGCGTTGGTTGAAGAGTTCGCTATAGAGGTTGGTCTTGAATGTGTATCACTTCTCGGAAGCCAGCTGGCACCAGAGGATATTATAGGAATTCCTCAGATTAGGGGTGAGACTTCAGAATTTCTTCCACCAAAGATGATTGCAAGAAAAGAGCCATATGTACTATTCCTTGATGAGCTTAATGCTTGCTCACAGGAAGTACAGAAAGCCTTTTACAGTCTCATTTATGAGAGACGGGTAGGAGAATATCATCTTCCGGAGGGTAGCATTGTTATCGGAGCAGGTAACAGAAGCCAGGACAGTGCAATAGTTAAGACTATGTCCAGCGCACTAATTAACAGAATGTTTCATGTTCAGCTAAAGCCTGACGTTAAGAATTGGCTCACATGGGCTTATGGAAATGGGATTCATCCGTGGGTTACTGATTACATAAATCAGAGACCGGATCATCTTTTCTCAGAGCCGCCCAAAACAGAAGAGCCGTTTTCTACACCAAGATCATGGCATATGCTGAGCGATGCACTTAAGGAATTTGGAGCAGGTGAAAAGGATATTCCGGATTCAACCGTAAGAATGCTCGCATATGGAAGTGTTTCCGCAAGCCATGCAGGCATGTTTGCAGCATTTGTTAAACAGATGAGTAACAGATACCTTCTATCAGACATTATAAAAGGTGAAGCAAGATGGCCTGATAGGCCTGAAGACAGGGATGTATTATATTTCCTTGCACAGTCATTCAGAGCCCAGCTGATTCACGATTTTCCTAAGCAGAAGACAGAACTTAATAAGGAGACACAGTATCTTGCACACAGATCAAAAGCACTAATAAAGGATCTTGCACAGGTAAACTATGAGCTTGCCCAGATGGTGGTGTCTTCTGATGATGGGAAAATGCTTCCGGAATGGTTTATGGTTGAAATCGTAAGGGATCTCCCTAGACTTGCAGTACAGGAGAATAATAAAGATGGCAAAACAGCATGAAAAGAAGATAAGCCAAAATGAAAAACAGTTGCGAGCAGGATACGATATTGTTACAAGTAACGATATATTCGGACTTTTTGCCTATCGGCGTGTTGGAATCTGTGGTAAGGAAAAACTGGGAAAAAAGACAGCAGCATGTTCTTATGCGGATGGAGAAGTTCTGATCAATAAGGATTTTGCGCTTAGTCCCAGACAGTGGGCATATGCCATTGCCCACTGCCTTCTTCATAACTGCTTTGGACACTATGATTTGGACAAAGTACCGGGATATATGGTTGAAGATTTCAATGGTGAAAAAACAAAGAAGGCTTCATTTGATCCAAAATTGTGGAATATAGCGTGCGATATCTATGTAGACAAATTCCTGCATGATATCAAATTCGGAGATCCTGTAGGCCCTGATCCTGTCGGAAGAATACCGCAGGGAATTATGACTGATGAAGTGAAGATATATGAATATCTTATCCGAGAGGGTTGGGATGAAGATAACCATATATATGGAGTCGGCGCACCTGATGTTATGGATATGGTAGGACTTGATAAGCCTATAGAATATAAAGCGGATAAATGGGGATATCAGGAAAGAAACGAGTTTGCAGCTGACTTTGCAGTTACAATTTCATGTGCGGTAAGAGGTGCTGTATCTAAAGTTTCCGGACAGGAAGATAACAATAATCGCTATAGTGTCGGAAAGAGGGCTGCAGAATGGTTTATAAACTGCTTTCCGCTTTTGGGAGCACTTGCGGCATCTTTCAAGATCATTGAGGACATAAATATCTGTCATGAAAATGATATAAGAGTTGCAGCTGTAAATGCCTGGGATGGGGAAATCTATATAAATACATCAGCACACTTATCTGAAGAAGAGTGGAAATTTGTACTCGCACATGAATTTTTGCACGCTGCTCTTATGCATCACCAGAGATGCGAAGGCCGTGACCATTACCTGTGGAATATAGCAACTGATTATGTAATAAACGGGTGGCTGTTTGAGATGAACGTGGGATCAATGCCGGCAGATGTTCTCTACGATGAGAAGCTCAAGAATAAATCAGCTGAGGAAATATATGATCTGATTCTTAGTGATATGAGAACATATATGAAATTAAATACATTCAGAGGCAATGGAAAAGGCGATATACTCGGAAAAACAAGGATATCCGGATCAAGTAGAGGTGTCTCTCTCGATGATTTTTATAGAAATGCTCTCGCCCAGGGACTTGAATATGAAGAAATGCGCAGGGGCAGAGGATTCATCCCAGCAGGACTTGTAGAAGAAATAAGAGCTCTTGCTGTTCCGCCTATTCCATGGGATGTAAGACTGGCAGAATGGTTTAATGCACATATAAGACCTTTGGAGAAGCACAGAAGCTATGCTCATCCAAGCAGAAGGCAGAGCTGTACCCCGGATATTCCAAGGGCAAGATATGTTGTAACTGATTCAGATGATGCATCAAGGACTTTTGGAGTAATCATAGATACTTCTGGATCCATGGATCCTAAGGAAATAGGGAAAGCACTTGGGGCTGTTGCAAGCTATGCTGCTGCAAGGGAAGTTCCCGCAGCAAGAGTGGTATTCTGTGATGCTAATGCATATGATGCAGGATATATGACGGTGGATGAAATAGCTGGCAGGGTAAATGTCATCGGACGAGGCGGCACTAAGTTACAGCCAGCAGTAAATCTTTTACAGAACGCCAAGGATTTTCCTAAAGATGGACCGATACTTATAATTACAGATGGCTGGATCGAGGAACACCTGGATATTAAAAGGACACATGCCTACATTCTTCCTTCAGGATGCAGATTACCATTTAAAGCAAGAGGAGACGTATTTTATATGTGAGATACGTCTCTTTTTATTGCGATAGACATATTATGTCTGTGTTGTTTGCTAACCTATAATCAGAAACAGGAAACCATATTGTAGAGAAAGGAAGGTATACACTATGGGTGAATATGAAGTAATGGAGATTGAGTATTCAGAGACTACTATCGAATCTGGAAATATAATTGCTGATATCGCAGTACAGTTTGGCATTGCTATAGCTGCTGTAATAGTAGGAAATGCTATTTGTTATGGGATTGGAAAGGCTTTTGATGCGTTTAATGAAGCCATTTCAGAGAATGAAAAGATAATTAACACAACTGAAGAACAGGCCAGTTAGTAATAACTGGAAAAAGGCGTCATTCCTCAGGTAAGTAGACGTCTTTTTTTGCATGGACTATTTATGCCCAGAAAATCAAATAGTTTATCAGAAGTTTATAGTTATTTAATGGTGATTACATTTTGCAATGATAGAATTAATCTAGGCGTTTTTTCAGATTATATCTACGTTAACCGACTTTTTGTAGTAGTGGTGAAAAATGTTAATAGAGACATATTATGTCTAGGGGATATGATATTAATTACAAAAAGTGAAAGGATTAATAATGAGTAAAGCTGATACTGGTAAAGAGAGACGTGTCCTAAGTATTTATACAGAATTATTGAATGGTAAAACAATAAGCAAGGCTGAAATGGCTGAAAAGTACGGTGTTGATGTCAGGTCTATACAGCGAGATCTTGCTGACATCCGTAGTTTTATAGAGGAAAGCACTATCGAAACAGGAATTGAGAATGACCTTGTTTATGATGCTAAACAAAAAGGATTCCGCCTGGAACAGACCAATAAAATGAAGTTTACGAATGATGAGGTGCTAGCGATTTGCAAAATCCTTTTAGATAGCAGAGCCTTTAGGAAAGATGATATGGAAACTATATTAAATAAGCTAATGGACTGCTGTGTTCCCAAGAAAAACCAGAAAATGGTGAATGACCTTATCAGTAACGAGAAATTCCATTATGTTCCGCCAAGACATAACAAGCATGTTATAAACAATTTGTGGAATATTGGTTGCGCAATAAGAGATGGTGATGTTTTAGAAATATCTTACAAAAGACTTAAAGAAAAAAAGACAGTAAAAAGAAGAATACAACCCCTAGGAATAATGTTTTCTGAGTATTATTTCTATCTGATGGCATTTATAGACGAAGCCGAAACACGAAAGGATTTTGACGTTATAAATGATTCATCGCCGACAATTTATAGAATTGACAGAATACAAGAAATTGTAAGTACTGGAGAAAAATTTCATATTCCGTATAGTAGTAGATTCGAAGAGGGTGAATTTAGAAAAAGAGTCCAGTTTATGTATGGCGGTCGGATTAATAGAGTGAAGTTTTTGTACAAGGGTATGGATATAGATGCAATCCTAGATAGACTACCTACAGCAAAAATCATTAAGACTTCCGCGGAAGGCCAAATAGTTAGCGCAGAGGTATTTGGAAATGGAATAGAAATGTGGTTGAGAAGTCAAGGGGATACGATAGAAATCATATAAATGCTATATAGAAATTGTGGCTGTGGTTTATGAAAGGATAAATAGTATGGATGGAACGGCGTTTGTAGGGAAATTAAAAAATGGAGCCCCAATTGATCCAAATGAAAATGTTTTTAATACGATACTTGGAGAATATGAGAGAGTTTTAATGGAAAGCTTAGTTACTTCGTTTGGCTTGGATTTTCTTGTCCATGATCAACATGGTGGCGATGTAGATACCATTAATAATGTTAGAAAAATAGATGATGATCCTCTCATGAAGTATAAAAATGCCAATAATGCCGTCAATTATGATGAAAGAGGGGAATATGATAGACATGAATATCATGAAAAAAATCTATTTTATAAAGAGCATACGGCAAATGCCAAAAGGGAGTTTAATGAAAATGGTATTTGGATGGAAGATGGTTATGTAAGCGGAAATAAAGTTGCATATAATAAAGCTCTGCCGGATCAGAACAGAGCAGAATATGATCATATTGTTTCAGCCAAAAATATTCATGATGATAGAGGGAGGGTTTTGGCTGAGTTAAATGGCTCGGATTTAGCGAATAATGAAGATAACTTGATATTTACGAATATGAAGTTAAACAATAATATGCGTGACAAAAGTGTCGAGGAATATATTCAATGGTGTGAAGAGCATCCCGAACAAGTAAATTATAATGGTAAAAAAGGAGAACCGCTTCCTGAAGATGTTAAGAAAAAACTGAGGTCAGAATATAAGAGAGCTCATGACGCGTATGAGGCAAAAGTGGCTCGTGCATACTATACAAGCCCTAAATTTGCTAAAGATACTGCAGTATCTGCCGGGAAACGTGGGGCTGAAATGGCGCTTAGGCAAGCCTTGGGGTTTGTGTTTATAGAGATATGGTTGGCAGCTAGAGATGAAATAAAAAAAACAGCACCGGGATCTAGTCTAGAAGAAATCATTTACTCAATAGAAAGAGGAATTAGAAAAGGTGTAGAAAATGCAAAGGCAAAATATAAGGAGGTGATTTCCAAAATAGAAGAGGGCTTTGCAGCAGGTGCATTGGCTAGTTTGACTACAACTCTTTGCAATATATTTTTTACAACAGCCAAAAATATAGTAAAAAGTATAAGGCAAATATATGCATCTATAGTTCAAGCAGGAAAAGTTTTGTTATTTAATCCTGAAAACTTAATGTTAGGGGATAGGGTAAAGAAAACTACGATTATTTTAGCGACAGGCGCAAGTGTTTTAATTGGTAGTGCAGTGGGTGAAATTATTTCCAAGACACCAATAGGGATGACTCCTGTTATTGGGAATATAGTTAGTGTTTTTTCTTCAAGCTTAGTAAGTGGTTTGTTGTCATGCAGTTTCTTGATATTTCTGGATAGAAGTGAGTTTATTAATTCCATAATATCTAGATTAAATAGTATACCTTCTGAGGCTAACAACTATAAGGAAATAGCAGATGCCATGGAAGCACTTGCTGCAAAAATAGCTAATATTGATATTGCTTCATTTAAAAAAGAAACTGAAAAATACACAAAGATTTCAGATGACATTGTGAAGTGTGAAAACGAAGATGAGCTTAATAATGTTCTCATGAATGCATTTAACAGTATGGGCATAAAAATCCCATGGGAAGGATCCTTTGATAGCTTTATGGCTGATAGGAATAACCATTTGGTATTTGATTAATATGTTTGAGTGTACAAAATGTGGCGAGTGTTGTAGACATCTAAATAATTCATCATTATATAAAGAACTAGATAGAGGCGATGGTGTTTGCATTTATTTAGATGGAACATTATGTTCTATCTATGAAAAAAGACCGTTACTATGCCGAATTAACGATAGTTATGATGCTTTTTTTAAAGAAATATATACATATGAAGAATACATAGATTTGAACCAAAAAGCATGTGAGAGACTACAAAAAGGAGGACAATAATATGCCGTTACCATTTATTATTGGTGGAATAGCTGCAGTAGCTGGTGTTGCTGGATTAGGCTCTGGAATTCATGGCGGATTAAAAATGAAAGAGGCCAGTGATACCATGGAAGCTGCTAAGAGTATGCAACAAAGAGCAATCAATCTTTTCAATACAAAAAATGAAGAGGTAACAACATTACTAGATGATATTGGAAAGAGAGAACTTGAAATACTTTCTACATTTGACGATTTTTCTGATTTGATTGAAAAAATACAAGGTAGACCAGAATTTAAAGCTTATAGAAGAGAAGGTATTGATCTTCCTGAATATGAAGCTGAAGAGCTAAAGAAAGTATCTGCTGGTGCCGGTCTACTTCTCGGTGGAGTAGGCGGTGCAGCTGCAGGAACAGCTGGAGGGTTTGCTGCTGCTGGAGCTACAACTTCTGCTGTTATGGCATTAGGTACTGCTTCGACTGGAACAGCTATATCAACATTAAGTGGAGCAGCAGCTACTAATGCTACTCTAGCTGCTTTAGGTGGTGGAGCTATAGGTTCGTCTGCTACAGCAGGAGGGATGGCATTGGGAACCGCAGTTCTAGGAGGAGCAACGTTAGGCGTAGGATTACTGGTAGGTGGTGTAATATTTAATATTACCGGAACAAAATTATCCGAAAAGGCTGATGAAGCATACTCTCAGGCAACAAGGACTAAATCGGAAGTTAATAAGATTGTTACATACTTTGATGAATTAATACCTGCTGCAACGAATTTTTCAGAAAGTCTAGAATGTGTTGACAAAGTATATAGAAAACATTTTGATACTTTGGACCATATTATAAATTTTGAAGAGAAAACTGAGTGGGTAGATTTTTCAGAAAAGGAAAAAAAGGTAACTGAAAATGCAGTATTACTAGTAGGACTTCTTCATAAAATGTGTCAAGTGAAGCTTGTCGAGAAACAGGATGATGAAAACGATTTAAATAAAGTTAATCATGAAGGTATAGAAAAGGCTATTGGAAATGCAGATGTAGTAATGGAAGATATTAACAGTAGTGTAGCATAATAGGAGGTGCATATATGTTTCTAAATAAACTTAGTCTTTCAGAAAAAGAATCTTTTATTAGTTTAGCAATACATGCTGCAGAGGCAAATCATGTTATTGTCGATGAAGAATATGCAATGATTGAAGAATACTGTAAAGAAATGGGAATTGCATATTTTGATGCTAGAAACGTTAAGAGTCTTGATGAAATAACACGTTCTTTTGCTGAGTCTACCGAAGCAAATAAGAAAATAGTATTGTTAGAAACTATTGGACTAATGTATGCTGATGGAACCTATGATGATGAAGAAAAAAATTTTGTAGAAAACTTAGCATCCGGAGTTGGAGTGGACAAAAGTGTGATAGATAATTTAGTTTTATTGCTTGATAAGTATGTTGCTTTGACTAAGGAAATAATGGAAATAATATCTTAAGCCTCTAAATTTCAATGCTTTAAAATAATGGAAGCGGGTTCTAATTTATAAGCCAGCATAGGAGATATTGGAATGGGTTTAATTAGGCATATAAGAAAAATGAATGAGGAAGCTTTAAAAACACGTAATTATTTGACTACTGGCCCCGTTGGTGGGTCAGTATTGCTAGATAAGGTTTTAACACTTATAGATGAAGGACCTGATTTTGGTTATATTGAATCGCTAAAAAAAATCAAAAAAGAGCTGCAAAATCAAGCTGATGATTTCTTACAGAAAAAAAAGGATTGTAAATCAAATCAAGATGAATACAAAAGATTACTGGATTCCTATGAAAAAGTAATTGATGTACTTAAGAATAAGCCTCGCAAGTCTGAGGCAGAAAACGAATTATTAACAGATTTTTTATTAGCAGAAAGAGAATTGAAAGCATTAAGTGAATAATCTGCTATGGATTGTATATGCTATTTTCATGATGAGCAATAGTTATCGTATGAAAAATTTTTAAAGCATAAAAAATAATAACTTGTTTTGGAACCTTGTTTTGGAATATATTATTCTGGTGTGGTAGACAATTATTGTCTGCCACATTTTTTATACTATTATCGTAAATTCATTAGATAACAAATCATGGAGATGAGAATATGATTATGAATAATATTCCAATAAAAGCATTTGACAATGATTTGCTATGGGAAACCATTCAATGGGAAAAAGGATGGAAACTTCAAAAAAACAATATAACTGGACGCGCACGCATTTTAAATGAGGATGGAATCCGGTTGGCATCGGGCTCATTTCAAGATATGAGTAAAGCAATTGATAGATTTATTAAGCCATGGAAAGGATGTAAGATTGGAGATATTCTGGCTGTACAACGACTTGGAGGGCTATATTCGCACTTCGCAATCTATATTGGATATGGGAAAGTTATTCATTTCGCGCCAGAAATAATAAACGGAAAATCAGAAAACTGCTACATTCACAAAGCGGATTTCTCAGAGTTTATTTTGACAGAAACAAAGTATGATATTATTCATTTTCCTGAAGATGGCTCAGATCCTATACATGAGTGTGTAAATTTAACAATTGATGGTGAAAATAGCTTATATGAAAGAGTAAATGTGCTTGCAGGTATAAAAACAAAGATAAGAAATCTTAAGGGCTATCATTTATATTCAGCTCAAGAAACAGTTGAGAGAGCTAAGTCTAGACTTGGTGAAGATAAATATAATTTGGCATTTAATAATTGTGAGCATTTTGCTTTATGGTGCAAAACAGGCATTAAAGAATCATCACAAGTAGATGACTTCTTGAATAATATATGGATGGGAAAAGGAAGGATGATCCCAGCCGGTTCAAAAGACAGAAGAATCTTGTTAGCATGAAAAAGACAGGATGTTCTTATCTGATCAAAACGCTTGCAACTAGAAATTTGTTAGGAGAGAGTATCCGTATTGTTACAATTATATCGAGGAGTAAGTGAATTGATTTTAGATTATAAAGAAGCATATAAAATTCTTAGAGATAGCATAGAAGACTATTATGAAATAATAGAGTTGACTTTTGATATGCCAGATATGTTTGTGTTCTGGTATGTAAACAAAAGAGTAAGTCATGGCGGAGCACTAGATTATTATGCAGTAACCAAGAAAGATGGAAAAGTAATCAGGGATTGTGGAATTATCTGGGATAATATGGATACCTTGAATGATGATGAATTAATGGCTTGTAAAGTAAAAATCCCTATAAAAGAAATGTAGGATAAAAAGGAGCAGAGCATGATTACTTTAGATGAAGCATATGATAGATTTGTGAGTGAGACAAAATATCCGCTTATATATATTTCAGAATCCGGGAATTATTGCATCAGTGAAGATCTTCGAAACCCATATTTTTATTTATTAGACAAAACGACACAAGAAATTTTAAAATCAGAATCGCCCATAGACTTTTTTGAGATTTTCATTGAATCTAAAAAAGTATATTATGAAAAACTTTATGATACTTTATTTGAATATTGTCGATCAAATAGTGAGAGAGAGCAGGAATTATCACAAATTTACAGTGTGATTTGGGATTTGCTATATAGATCAAAGGAAAAGGACTTCCAGAATGAATATGAAAATGCTGAGATTCAGGCAAAAATCACTTCAAGATTGGAGGAACTTGAACGTATCCTATATGACAAGATTATTGAATTCCAAAAAAATGGAAAATATACTTATCCACCGTGTGTGCTAAATCGAAAGGACAATCATTTTTATAGCATAAAGCCATTCATGATGAAATATGGATATACAGACAATAGTTCAGACTGTACGTGGGTGAGATTGTAGTAATGAACAGAAAAGTTGCCACTGTAGTGGTGGCAACTTTTTTTAATGGTTTATGTTATATTTCAAGTACCGGCATGGAAGATGATGATTTCCAGAAACATCAGTAGGAAGAACATCGCGATGGAATATATGGCTATGAGCACAGTAGCTCCAATTGCACGGACAAACTTGTTGTTGCTTCTGCATGGCGGGAATATCCGCTGTATTCCTAGGTAGTTATATCCGATAAAGATATCTCCAAGGAAGATGATCAGCAGGGCTATCCGTTCAAGCCACAGTGCTGCACCTGCAGTATCCTTAACTTCAAGTGAGAAGCATAGAGCGAAGACCAGAATATAAACAGGGATGGCAACAATCATATTATGGGGTGTCATTGTTCTAAATCCGGGTGGCAGGAATGAAGTTAATGATACCTGGTCGGATTCGGTTGCAAGGTCTTTCCCAAGAACTTTCATGAGCGCAACCTTTAGTTCTTTTGCAGAGCGGTAACGTCTTGAAGGATCCATCTGGGTACACTTGCTGATGATGGAATCAAATTTATGAGTTTTTATCATAAGTGATGCTGAAGCTTCTCTCATGATAATCCCAAGGGAATAGATATCGGTTTGTGGTGATGACTCTCCGAAACCATACTGCTCGGGCGCTGCATAGCCCTGAGTACCAAGAAGCACAGTATCAGCACCATGATTGATATCACCGGAACTGCATTTTGCGGCATTGAAATCAAGGAGCATTACATTGTCGTAGCTGCTTATGATGATGTTTGAAGGCTTGATATCCCTGTGTATCAGAGCAGGAGTATGTGAGTGAAGCCTTTCAAGTATCTCACACAGATTGATCATATAATTTCCAATCTGATCTGCGGTGAGTTTACCGGACTCAATCTTTTCCTTAAGAGTGGTCCCTGAAACATATTCCTCTATCAGAGTAAGGGTATTATCCTCTTCACAGAAATCGATGATACGAGGGATGCCTGTGATGGGATTGGATTTAAGATACATGTAGACTTCGATTGAGTAGACATCAAGGACCTTCTTAACGTAGATCTTACCGGTTTCCTGGTGCTGGGCCAGGTATATTTTATGAGGTTCATTGATCGTAGCAATTGTCTTGTAATATGAAATTGAGAGGCGCTGAGATAAATCCACGATTACATCCTCTTTCATTAAAAATTGATATAATTTATTGTAACACGGTTTGGAGGTGCGTATGCAGGAAAAAGACACGAATGAATTGGAGAAGGTTTTAGGCAAAACACACTTGTCTGATTATGATTCCTATGTTCAGAAGAACAAGGACAGCATGCTTTCAGATTCCAATTCTTTTTCAACATATGTAAAGGAAAAGATGTCGGAGAAGGGGATAACCCAGCAGACAGTATTCCTGAAAGCGGATGTTCCTGAGAGATATGGATATAAGCTGCTTTCCGGGGAGAAGCACACCAAGCAGAGGGATGTGATATTGAGGATCTGCTATGCTGCAGACTTTACACTCCAGGAAACACAGAGAGCTTTGAAGAAATATGGAATGGCTGAATTATATGCCAAGGATGAAAGGGACGCTCTTGTGATGATAGCGTTCAACGAAAAGCCCGGCAGTATAATCGAGGTCAATACGATGCTGAAAGAACATGGACTTGCACCACTGCGTACCAGCGGAGTACAGGATTAAGCCAAATATTTTGCCACCGTTACAGGGGCAACGGAGAGAAAAACTCCTTGCTATAATGAGTTACAAGTTACGATATTCTGTAAGACTCGTTGTAGCAGGGAGCTTTTTTATGCGCTGTTTTTGTGTAGAAGGCGGTCATGAAGAGAAGAATATTTTTTGTAGCTAATATCATAGTTCCGCTTCTCTTAGGAGCAGTCATTTATTGTCTCACATCACCGGATGTGATTTTTATGGAGGCAGTTAGGTCATTATGGGGAATGCCCGTGTTGTCAGAACAGGGAACAGTGCATAGGGGGATCTGGAAGTTTATAAGATATTACCTGCTTGATGTTCTTTGGGCATATGCTTTGTTTTTTGCGTTGTACTTTTCTATTGGTAATAACGCAGCAAAACTTAAAATGGCTTTCATGATTGCTGTTCTGTTTTCCACAGTCATGGAAGCGATTCAGCTTTTTCCAATAATACCAGGATATTTTGATCTGTTAGATATATTGGTCGAGGTACTGGCTGAGACTTTTGCTGCTCTTATTATAAAAACACATTATGAGGAGGCAAGGAATATATGCGAAACAAAATGAAATGGTTATCGGTGGTATTGTGCCTTGTGCTTTTTGCATCCATGGCGATTGGAAGTGGATCATCTTCCAGTTCTGATGGAGATAAGAAGATATCAAGTGTGACAACATCTTCTGATTCTGAGGATAAGGGCTCTGATGAAGCTAAGACAGAAGAATCTAAGGAAGAAGTAAAAGAGGAAGCATCCGGAGCAACGATAGAAGAGCAGGTTCTTTATGATGAGAATGATATCAAGATCACCGCTACCGGTATGGAGGATTCCTGGGCAGGAACAAAACTTACTCTTCTTATAGAGAATAATTCCGCCAAGGGAATAACTGTACAGGCAAGGAATGCCAATGTAAACGGTTACATGGTTGATACCATGATGTCTGCAGATGTGTCAGCTGGTAAGAAGTCTAACGATGGTCTGACATTCCAGACATCAGGGCTTAAGGAGTGTGGTATTGAGCAGATCGCAACTATGGAATTCTTCTTCCATATCTTTGATTCAGAGACATGGGATGAGATTGTCGATACAGATGTGATAAAGATTGAGACATCTATTGCAGATGGTTATGTTCAGAATTATGACGATTCAGGCGAAGTGCTTGTTGATACAAATGATGTGAAGATTGTAGGAAAGGGATTGTCTGATAAGAATTCTGTTTTTGGTCCCGGAGTCATTCTGTATATTGAGAATAATTCGGACAAGGATATTACTATCCAGGTAAGGGATGTTTCCGTCAACGGATTCATGGTTGATACATCAATGTCAGAGGATGTTGTAGCCGGTAAAAAGGCTATAAGCGCTGTTACTTTCTTCAGCTCAAGTCTGGAGGAGAATGGAATTACGGATATAACCGATGTCGAGCTCTATTTCCATATATTTGATCAGAAATCATGGGATGAGATCTTTGACTCGGATGTTATCACTATAAAGTTTTAACCAGTAGGAGGTTTGTGAAATGAAGATTTGGAGATTAGTAGCGGGTATTTTGTCAATTGTACTCAGCATGATTGTTTTATTACAGTCATGTGCTGCAGGCGTTTCAAATGCGCTTTCTGAGAATGGGGAAGTCTCGGGTTCTGCAGGATTCCTGGTTGCAATCGCAATGATAGCCGGAGGTATTGTATCAATAGTTGTCAGAAAGTCCGTGGGCAAAGGTGGAAGCATAGCACTGATTGTGATATTTGGTCTGGCTGCTCTCATTGGTTTTGCTAACTATGGAAGTTATTCAGATCTGGCAATTTGGTCAGGTTGGTGTCTTATAAATGCAGGACTTGCAGTTGTGGCACTGATCACCGGTAAGAAGAAAAAGGATGCAATTGATAACGGAACAGAACAACAATAAAAGTGGATTATAGTTTATAACAAGCAAAAGGCCTCGAAAGAGGTCTTTTGTCATATATAGATATAGTTGTGTAGACACAACTATAAGGAGTGCCTAAATGATTTTTTGCAAGCTACTATTCTTTTAGAATAATGGAGTAATCACTTTCTTTACGGAAGGAGATAAATCCATGAAGCCAGAAGATACGCAGAATTATATAAGAGACCTTATGACTAAAAACGATGACATGACTTGTTATCGTTTAGCGAAGCTTGCAGGAGTACCTCAATCAACTATAACGGATATATTTGGTAGAGATTCATATCCTAAGATTGAAACCATGATAAAGATATGTGGTGTTTTCGATATTTCTTTTGGCGATTTTTATTCTTTTGACATTACACCTTCTGAGGAAATGGCAGTTACGGGGAGAAATGTAAGACTTTTAAAATATGCGCAACTGCTCAATGATAAGAATTTTGAAAAGCTTATGATTTACGTTCAGGCGTTGACTGATGCCCAGGAGGAAGATTGGTCTAACAGAACAGTTTAGGCCTGGAAAAAAGAATAAATATGAAACTGATGGTGAAGCAGAAGAATTGGAGATATGCCAGTTTTTCAGCTTCTTTTTTGTTTTATGAGAGAGGGTGATTACATGACAAAAAGTTCAGATGATTACAGAGAAGCTGTCAGATTATGCAGAGAATCAGGTTTTTCAGAAAACCGTGTTTATACTCTCTGCCGTTTGTTGTTATTTATATACAGGGATACTTATCTGGCAGCAAAGGAAGATAATGAGATTAAGGAAATGACACCGGAAGAGATTGCTGCAAGCAAACGAGAATGCAGGGATCTCTTCTTGTATCTGTTCACTAAACCGGTTGAAGAGTCACTTGAAGAACAGCAACAGCTTATTGATAAGTTAATAAAGCTGATATGGTTCAGGGAAAAGATTGATTATATCCTTGATCAGGTTGCAAATTTTAAGGGTTATGGTTATGGCTATGCGTATAAGATGATCATTAAAATGAGTTACTTTGATGAAGTATACAGGACAAATAAGGATATATATGATTCTCTGGGACCTGGTGTTAAGAAGACAAACTTCTACGCAAAGCGTAAAACCGGTATCCTTTTATTTGGAATAAAGATGTGGAGATATGCGCTCCGTCGCCAGAAAGAGGAGATGGAAGCAGGGATAATCCCGTATAAGGAATTGCCGGATCCACAGGAAAACCTTAGGGATCTTCCTCCTATAGAATCCCTTTGATAAAATTGTCAAACAATTAACAATAAAGTTGTACGATATCTGAACTCCTAGTGAACTCTCTGGGATTCCATTTATTTGTGGCTGTGATACAATACGATTGTTTTGGGGAACAAAATAGAAAAATCATTTATGAAGGAGGAGATTTACAATTGAATAAGGAAACTGCACAGACTTTGCGTGTGGCTTGCTGTACCTACGACGGGGTGCCGATGCATGAGGGCTATGTCACTGATGGATGGATGAGATGTCCTGAGTGCGGACGTCTTTACAGGGTTATCATCAACGATGAAAAAGTTGTCGTAATCGAGGATAAGAAGCTTGTGGGAAGACACAGGGCGATCCTTCGCTGGAAGACAAACTGACATGCTTGGATGCGGTTTAGCGAATGATATAGTTGGGGTTTGTTCTATATTAATATAGTGCATTCGTTACACAGTTTTCTTATTTGAGGGGAGATAAATAAAATTAAATACTTTGAGGAGCATTGCATTTGAGAGCAAAACAGCATCCTGGCTGGGATTTGACTGACCTGCCCATGCATGCTCCAAGAGTTTGCCTAGTGCTTGGAAGCTGAAATTACGCAGGGGAAGTCTGCAAAACGGAAAATGAAACCATATTTATTTATGGTCTGTTTTCGTTAACGTTTTGCAGGCTTCTCTTTTTTGTTGCCAAAAACATACAGCACTGGGCAGGTGGAGTTTTCCGTTTTCAGACTCCGGAAAAGGAGTAGAGATGGAAAAATCAATATCAAATTCAATTGGAGGTCGATTACGTATGTTAAGGGAAAATGCTGGACTCACGCAAAAACAATTAGCAGAAGAGTTCAACATATATTACAATCCAGTTATATCAATGTATGAATCAGAGAAAAGAGCACTACCTATAGATGTTCTGGTAAAGTATTCTGAGAAATTTAATGTCTCGACTGATTGGATATTAAAAGGAGATATCAGTAAGGAATACGAAGATGAATTTGATCTCATTATGAAGAAAATACGACATTCAAAATATAAAGAAATTGCCATGATACAGCTTACAGCATTGTTAAGCATCTTATAATGACAGTTCATTTGATATTGTTATTTAAAAGTGATAGACTTCAATACGGTCATGTTAAAAAAAGCAGAGGAGTAGTTCCTTTGCAGAAACAGGAGTGGCAGCAATCACGCTGTGTGTGTAATAAGTAAAGATCTGTGAATAGGTCTGAAAATGAAATTTGGACGGCTATCGTCTCATATCCAATAGTTGCATTGGATATGTGTAAAAGGAGGTAATAGGCCTGATATAAGACTGAGGTAACGGTTTTGGTAACTGTTAACTGTTTATTTCAATTCATAGGAGGTCAGAATATGGGAAGAACGAATTCAGTATCTTTTGTAGTTTTGAACGTATCTATAAACCCATTATTATGTTACCTCCGGTCTGAACTGGTGTGGTAGTATAGGTTAATGCCGATTTCTCATCATAAAGATGAGTTACCGCACTGGGTATCTGGCGCAGAATGCCGATTGAATGAATTCGATATCGATGTAGAAGGACTTTCAGTCGGCAGGATAATTTTAAACATTTTGCTCATTGATCATTTTGGAAAGGTACTGTCATGCCGTGAGTTCTGTGATTTGACGCTCATGGATGAAGAACAATACAAAAGATTGGTGGGCAAAAAGAGAAAAGGAGGGTTCAGTGAAGCTAATGTGCTCTTGAGAGTATCATTTGGTTTAGGGTTTTCATATGAAGAAGCACTTATCCTGTTTTGGTATAATGGGATACCTGCCCAATCACGTGCCTATGACCCACTGAACAAAATACTCTTTAGGCTTGATGACATAGTAAATTGGAGTGCTGAAAAACGACTCGATGAGTTGGAAAGGTGCTGCGAAGAATATGGATATAAGCTTAGGGAAAGAAAAATGACCAAGGGCATCCGGCGGTGAGCTGGGTGCTTTTTTCGTGTATTTGATTTAAAAGACAAGGACCACTATGGCCCTTATTTTAAAGTTTAATTTTTGGTATTCTTCCTTTGCCATGGCAGAAGGAGTTTAACGTTATGAAGGAGGATAATTCATTAGGTGATAGACTGAGAAAACTGAGAGAGGATAAGAAACTCAGACAAGTGGACTTGGCAAAGTTATTTCACATCTCTAATCCAAATGTTATCTCTATGTATGAAAAAGAAAATCGGATTCCGACAACGGAAATAATCCTGAAGTACTCAGAATTATTTATGGTTTCAACAGATTGGATTCTTAAAGGGAATAACTGTAAAAGCGTAGGAGTTTTGAAAGGATATAGATGTGATGAAATGTTGCAGAAGTTCTCTTCTATAGAAAAAATGTGCTTTAGAGATGCAGCTGTAGAACAATTAAGTGTGTTGATAAGACTTCAAGAGTTAACAAATTAGATAAGAGACTTAACAATACAGTTGTGGCTGATATGCACAATGCAACATTAAAATAAGAAATGTCTTAAGACAAAAATGAATATTCAATAAGCATCATTTCAAAGGAGGGGAGATGGCAAAAGAGAACGTTGTTATGACTTACAGCAAGAAATCTGCAGCGAAGCGGGTGGATTTTATTATGGACAACTATTCAGTCTTTGAGCAGATGATTGAAGGCGAAGAAGAATGTCTGTATGTGAAGATCCGTAGAGAGCAGCAAGAGCTCAGAAGAAAGCGTGATGATCTTGGAGTGAGAGTACAGACTTCAAACATCAGTGATATTACCGGAGACACTGCTACAGCAAATGCAGATGTGAGTATGGGAATCAAAAATGGTGATTGGAAGCTGGCAGCGAAAGGAACTAAGCACTGCGCCACGTACCGACATGCCATTGAGACGCTCCAACTCATGAAAGATGATTACAGCATTGTCAGATCGCAGCTCAAGGGAATCAAGGATGAGGACAATCTTTTTCACAGATATCTTAATGGTGAGATGAAAAATGATGAGCTGGCTGATACTGCAAACATTACAACAAATGCTTTAAGGGCCAGAATTTGTAGGTTCAGGTCAGAGCTAAGAAACAGAGCACTTAATTTCATAGAAGATGAAGCGATGTGCGCATAAGGAGGATATGAAATATGGCAACACCAAAGAGACAAAAATATGAAGGGTTACCGGAATATATCAGAAGGGAAGATGCTTCCTATTTTTTCCAGATAGGTGACGACACGATAGACAAGTTGGCGGAGGAATGTGGAGCCAAAAGAAAAGTGAGATCGATGGTTCTCATAAACAGAAAGATTTTCAGTGAGTACATTGAAAGCTTTCAGTATGTGAAATAAGAATATGAAAAATGAATAAGACACGGCATGATTAGAATATTATTGATGGGGACAGAATAATCCTTCATAATAAAAGAGGATGATTCCTTGCAGTTCTAAGCATGTCGTGTTCTACGTAAAGGAGATAACATGGCAAGTAGTAGAAAAGACAGCAGGGGACGAATGTTGAAAACAGGTGAGTTCGTCAGAAAGAGTGATGGGCGATATGTGTACAGTTACACTGATCCATTGGGTAGAAGAAAGTTTATTTATGATCAAGATCTGCCCGGGCTTAGGAAGAAGGAAGCACTCCTTTTGAGAGATCAGCTTGATGGACTGGATACTATAGCAAGAGCTCAGGCAACACTTAATTCAACATTCGATCGTTACATTTCATTGAAGTGTAACTTACGCGGTACAACCAAAAGCGGTTATATATACACCTATGATCATTTTGTGCGAGATACCTTTGGTATGAAAAGGATTGCAGAGATTAAGTATTCAGATGTACTTCAGTTTTACCTTCATCTTGTAACTGAAAGGAAGCTGGCTATCGGTACACTTGATTCAGTTCACAGTGTTTTGCATCCTACATTTCAGCTTGCAGTACGAGATGACATTCTGAGAAATAATCCTTCTGATGGTGTTGTTGCTGAAGTGACCAAGCTTACTGATAAGCACAGAGGATCCAGGCACGCTCTTACAGAAGAACAGCAGAAGTCATTCATGGGATATATAGCTAACCATCCGATATTTTGTCATTGGTGGCCGTTGTTTACAGTGCTTCTTGGGACAGGCGGAAGAATTGGAGAAATACTTGGACTTCGTTGGGAAGATGTAGATTTTGAGGGAAAGACAATCTCAATAAATCATTCGCTGGTTTACTATAAAGACGAAGAGACTGGAAAGTTTTCTTTCAGAATTCACCTTCCAAAGACTGAGAGTGGAATAAGAATTATTCCGATGCTTGATGTGGTAAGTGAAGCTCTGGCGATGGCAAAGGATGAGCAGAAATATGAAGGAGTCGAGCAGCCGGTTGTTGATGGGATGACAGGATTTGTTTTCCTTAACAAGTTTGGTGATGTGCTCGGACAGGGTTCAGTGAACCGCGCGATAAAGAGAATCCTCGATTACTATAATTATGAGGAAGATCTTCAGGCTTCCAAGGAAGGCAGAGATCCTGTATTGCTTCCGCATTTTTCATGTCACGTTCTGAGACACACATTTGCAACGCGTCTCTGTCGTGCATGCACCAACCTCAAGGTCATCCAATATATCATGGGTCACAAGTCTATAGAGACTACGATGGATGTCTACGCTGAGGCAACCGGTGATAAGAATAAGGAAGTATTTGAAATGCTTTCGGAGGCTCTTGCGGATTTGTTTTAATGAGTATAATATAGAAGAAACAATTCTCGCAGAAAAGTTATTGGAAAGAATGACTCATTTTTTATGAGAATTCTAAGACAGTATCATTTGACAGCAAGAAAATCGAAATGACAGTATTCTGACATCAAAAGCTATCCAAAAGGAGTACTATCGTAGGACTTTGACGGGAACAGGCATCAGATTAGAGGGTATGTATGAGACCGAAATCGGATGAGGTAGGGGAAATGCGTAAAGCGATCCCGACCTTGAAGAGTTTAGATAAATAAATATAAAAAACAATATATTTTGAAACCACAATATATGTGGTTTCGAAGTATATTGTCTTTTTTTATATCGTATTTTCGTTATGGTATAATTACTATATCAATAGTCGGGAGGTGGACGTATGTTAAGCATTTTTTTTGGAAACGCGGACAATACTATATATCATCCACCGACATATTTTGACAATACCTATGAAGATAACTGGATTACAGCTCCATTGTCAGTTGAGATGATAAAGGATGTGGATAAGTCTGAGGTGGTTGGTCCTCACCTTATCCAGAGTCCAGTCCTTGGACCTATTTCAACCAAGGAACTGTCGGGTGGTGTAAAAACTCTGATACTCATGGCATTTGACGAAACCGGCAAAGTATTTAATGCTTCTGCCTGTGGAAATAACTGCGCAAAATGGATTTTGAAAATTGCAGAGAGCAAGGATCTAACTATCAATCTTCGACATGTGATGGACTTTGGAGATGGGGATTTTAAAGCCAGAATCCTAAATAATGGCATCGTTGTGAACAGCATGAAAGAATATGTGGAGATTGCAGGGGAGTATGTCTGATCAATGAGGGGAAAGCACAGAGTTATTGTAAAAAACAATAAACTTCATTATGAGTTCGAGATAAAGAGAAATATCACTATAATACAAGGCGATAGTGCCACAGGAAAAACAACTCTTATCGAGATGATAAACCAGTACCAGAATCTCGGCATGTCCAGTGGAATTGAACTTATTTGCGATGTGACTTGTCGCACACTTGCCGGGACTGATTGGAAAGTGATCTTGTCTTCTGTGCATGAGAACATAATCTTTATTGATGAGGAAAATGCTTTTATCCATACAAAAGAATTCGCAGGGCAGGTAAAAGAATCCGATAATTATTTTGTACTTATTACCCGAGAGAATTTATATGATCTCCCATATAGCGTTGAGGAAATCTACGGAATAAGGTCTTCGGGCAAGTATCAGAATACAAACCGGATATATCAGCAAATGTATCAGGTATATGCTAAGGATCTTGAAGGAAGTTTGTCTGTAAAGCCGAAGATACTGATTACTGAGGACTCCAATTCGGGATATGAGTTTTTTAAATCGGTTGGAGAAGAATGTGGGATACAGTGCCAATCAGCAGGCGGTAAATCAAATATTTTTTCCAAAATTAGTTTGGAAAATAAGGGCGATGAAATCTGCGTGATCGCAGATGGAGCAGCCATAGGACCTGAAATGAACAGGCTATATGAGCTTTTGCTGAAACATGATAATGTTAAGCTCTATTTGCCGGAGTCGTTTGAATGGCTGATCCTGAAATCAGGAATTATTGAAGGAAATGATGTAACGGATGTTCTTGACCATCCTGAAGACAACATATCATCGGAGGAGTACTTCAGCTGGGAACGATTCTTTGAGTATTATCTCAGGACTAAGACTGAGGGTACATATTTGCAGTATAGAAAATCAAAGCTGAATGAAGTGTATCTTCATGAGAAAAACAAAAAGGCTATAATGGGAATTGTGGCCGATGGGAACATTATATTTGAATAGTTTGGATGATAAAAGAATGGCTGATTACCTTAAGTTTTAGGGTAATCGGTTTTTTCTATTTTTGTATAACTTGCGATTATTACAAGTATCAGAATATGCTAAAGTCTACTTTTAGTCTACTTTCAAAGTCTAGGATTGGAGTAATACGATGACTAAACTTAATGGAAAAACTGCGATAGTTACCGGAGCTAATTCCGGAATGGGCCTTGCAACAGTTAAGGCACTGGCTGAAGTTGGTGCACATGTGATAATGCTGTGCAGGAGCAGCGAGAGAGGAAAAGCAGCACTGGATAAGCTGAAGGATCAGGGAGATTACAGCCTTAATCTCATCCTATGTGACCTGGGGGATTATTCTTCTATAAGAGCCTTTGCTGCAGAGGTAAAACGTAAATATGATCATCTGGATATCCTTGTGAACAATGCAGGATTCATAGCTCTAGACAGACAGGAAACAAAAGAAGGAATGGAAATGCAGTTTGGAATCAACCACCTTGGGCATTTTCTTCTGACTATGGAACTGCTTGATATCATGGGTGAAGGCTCGAGGATTGTAAACGTGGCTTCCGGTGCACATAAAGTTGGCAAGATCCATTTCGAGGATATAAACCTGCGTAAGGGATTCAATGTTGTAAAAGCATATTCCCAGAGTAAGCTTGCAAATGTTCTGTTTACAAAAGAGCTTGCAAGACGCCTTAAAGATCGCGGAATAACTGTGAACTGTTGCCACCCGGGAGCTGTTGCCACAAATATGGGTGTGGACAGAACTACCGGATTTGGAAAGACTATCACTGGAATGCTGAAGCCATTTTTCTTAACTCCAGAGGATGGAGCAAGGACAGCAATCTTTCTTGCTACAGATGAATCAGTAAAAGACATAACCGGGGAGTATTTCTACAGATGCAAGATAGCAAAGACTTCCAAGAGTGCAGAGGATGAGAATTTGGCAAAAGAACTTTTTGAATACAGTGAGGAACTCACAAAAGGCGGATCTGAGGCTCGGAAAGCAATAATGACCACTGAGGAGCGCCAGCAACTTTTGCAGTCGCAGCAGTCAGAACTTGATGGAGTAGAAACATACCTTAAATTGGCAGATGTTACAAGTAATGAGACTGATGCCAGGATATTCAAGGAACTGGCAGCTGATGAGGGAAGACATGTCAATGTCTTCAAGGAGTATACAAAAAAAGTGCTGACTCCGGGGAAGCTTATGGCAAATGCTGTGGCCATTCTCTATCGCATTCTTGGAAAGAGAATCCTCTATCCTTTTATTACAAGGCTTGAGTACAATGCAATTCCAAAGTATGAAAAGATGATGGAGAAATATCCTGAAGTCGAAGTCGTAAAGAATGATGAGAAGAGGCATGGTGATACAGTCCGTTCGCTTCTCAAAAATGGTGAGTACAATGATAAGCCGTTACTACCATTCATAGCCGGTGGAGCTGCAGTATTTGTGCTGCTTACGAAAATATCCGGTAAAAGAGGTAAATGAAGATAGTAGGAACCAGCCGTAATCCGCAAAATATGCAAAGTTATACTTGCTAAGCAATTGGAAAAAGAGCTATTGAAGTGGCTTTACACCACATCAATAGCTCTAACTTTTTACCACTTCCCATAATTACGGTCTATCAGTTCTTGGACCGATTCTTTCAGATCATTGCTGAAGTCGGCGAGATCTTCCTGTGTGATAATTTCAAAATTTATCATGGTCACAATATCAAAAATGGCTTCACCTTTATCAAGCTGCATCTGCACGCCGGGATTCTTTTTGTCCTTCTTGATTCGTTTATCGAGATCCCAGAACTTGGTAGATGCAGGCTTCTTGCTCTGAAGCATCTTAACATATTCTTTTAAAAGTCTTTCCATGTAGGCTTCCTGCCATTCAGGAACCTTCTCCATGAACAATTTCCAATCAGCTTTTGTGATGCTCTTCATAATGTTAGAACTCCTGTGGTTAACGTTTTTGTAAATGATCATAGCACATATCTATGTCTATTTGCATTTGAATCTCTGGTTGGATCTCTGAAAACGATCTGAAAAACTCCTGTAACCCGTATGGATGTTGACTCGGCGAACTGTCCTTTTTATAGGATATGTCGAGTGAGACAATTCTATCATCAGGAGAGATGAAACAAAGTGATTTGTGGGTGGAACTTCAAATTGATTCATAGAAAGGCGGTACCAAATATGTTTTTTGGAAAAAGAGAAAAGGATAAAGATGTAAGAATTACAGAATCTCAGTATAAGAGTCTTGTAGGCGGAATGTCTAAGAAAGAGCGCAAGGATTTTGAGCGGAAACAGAAAGAGTTTAGGCGAGACAGAGAAGATGATCGCCTGGAAGCATGGCTCGATTTTGAAGATGATATGGGCTGGTAAGGAGGAACTGTGTATGAAGAGACTGTTGTATTGGGTTAGAAAATGCTTATTGGGGAAGAATAAGTTTTGTAAGCACTTTTGCGTTATGTGCGAATATTATGAGATTTGTCACAGAGATGGGGAACTGGAATAGCTTGCACTTTGAACTGTCCGTTTAATGACAGCACTAATGTATAGCCATATACTTTTAACGTGGAATAATGGACTTAACTAAGGAGGAAGAATAGCTATGGCAACATATGTCGTATCAGACTTACATGGGCAGTATAGAATATTTTTAAAGCTGCTTGAGATGGTGGATTTTTCTGAAAATGATCAGCTTTATATGCTTGGCGATGCAATCGATAGAGGCCCTGAAGGTTTAAATATTCTTCAGCACGTGAAGAATGCTACTAATATGGATATGCTGATAGGGAATCATGAGTTTATGATGCTTAACGCCGTTGCTTTAGATGGGACCACGACCAATGATTATGAAAAGCTTCCTGGAAGGGATGGAGAGCTATGGATTTTCGGAAACGGTGGGAACAAGACTTACTTTAGATATAGACGTTATAAGATTGAGGAACGCGTAGAATTACTTGAATGGCTTAAAACTCGATCATTAACAAAGCTTGTTGAAGTAAATGGAAAGAAGTTTTTTCTGACGCATTCATTCTTTGATTTGGATAAAATTGATGTTCCATATAATGAGATTGATTATCAAACGGCTTGGAGTACAGTATGGCTCACACCATTTAGGCGTGACTTATACGTGGATAAACAGGAATACACTTCATTGAAGGATTGGACCTTTATTGTTGGACATGTTCCGGTTTGGTATGCAAATAAAGAATTTAAAGAACTTTCTTCATTCATTACAGAAAACATTATAGATATTGATGGAGGATGTGCTCGTCATGATGGCAAAAATAAGAAGATTAGAGGCGGAATAATCTATAGATTAGATGATAATCAGGTCTATACATGTTCGTTTGATGATCTGCAAAAGGCTGAGAAACAGAGGATATTATAATGTATGTACCAATAGAAAAAGAAGTGTTCCATGTTCATACAAAAAGATGTGGGCATGCAGGGAATTATGAGGATAGGGAATATGTTGAGACAGCGATAGCTTTAGGGGTTACCAGAATTGTTTTTACTGATCATGCTCCTTTTCCGGGAAATCCTCTTGGCAATAGAATGCCATATGAGCAGTTGCCGGAATATATTGGAGCAATAAATCAGCTAAGAGAAGAGTATAAGGGCCGAATCGATATTCAGTGTGGATTAGAGGTTGAATACTTCCCGAGCTATATTGAATACTATAAAGAGCTTAGAGACATGAAAGGCTTGGATGTGATGCTCCTTGGTCAGCATCTTTTTGAACATACTGACGGAAGCCTGAGTATTTATGATCAGGACAGATCAAATGAGTTTATGGGACAGCTTGATGCAATGGTACAGGGTGTTGAAAGCGGACTATTTGATGTGGTTGCACATCCAGATCGTTCATATAGAAAGAGACCTGAGTTTGGAGCAATTGAAAGAGAGTATGCAGATAAGCTGATTACCGCTGTAAAGAAAAGTAACTATCCCATAAGACTTGAATACAATTATGCTTCACGTATTGAACCGGGCTATTTCAAGGAAGAATTTTGGGAAGAGGTACCAAAGGACTTAGTCATATTCGGTTATGATGCACATTCGCCAGAGGAGATTGTAAACGGGTGGAACTATTACAAGGACTTAACCAGTCATAATCATTTCGTTGGAAGAAGCTGAAAAATGATAAAATAGAATTGTAAATAAATGGTAAAGAAAAAAGTTTTGGGTTTTGAGGAGAGTGCGAAAGATATGGATGAATTTGGTGAGATTATTATATATCAGACGGATGATGGACTTTCCAAAATTGAGGTCAACTTAAAAAATGAAACAGTATGGCTTTCAATCGATCAGATGGCGGAGCTGTTTCAAAGAGACCGAAGTGTTATAGGTAAGCATGTTCGTAATATCTTTAAAGAAGGAGAGTTGGTGAAAGATTCAGTGTGGGCAAAATTTGCCTACACTGCCGCTGATGGAAAAGTCTATGATGTAGACTTTTATAATTTAGATGTAATTATTTCTGTCGGATATCGTGTGAAATCTATCCGCGGAACTCAGTTCCGTATATGGGCAAATTCTGTTTTAAAGGAATATATCATCAAAGGCTTTGCAATGGATGATGATAGGCTAAAGGGGAATGGCGGCGGAAACTACTGGAAAGAACTTCTGGATCGAATTAGGGACATCCGCTCATCTGAGAAGGTGCTATATCGTCAGGTTCTAGACTTATATGCTACGAGTGTTGACTATAATCCCAAAAGTGAGGAATCTATAAAATTCTTCAAGATTGTTCAAAATAAGCTGCATTATGCTGCTCATGGACATACCGCAGCCGAAGTCATATATGAAAGAGCAGATGCAGAAAAACCATTTATGGGGCTTACCTCTTTTTCAGGTGAACTTCCAGCGCTTAAAGATATTGGTGTTGCGAAAAATTATTTGAAAGAAGATGAACTGAAGATTCTTAACAATCTTGTATCAGGTTATTTTGATCTTGCAGAGATTAATGCTATTGAGCACAAGCCCATGTATATGAGCGATTATGTGGAACAACTAGATTCTGTCTTGTCTTCAGGAAACAGAAAGCTACTTGTGGGGGCTGGAAGTGTAAGCCATGATCTGGCTTTGCAGAAAGCAAAGGCAGAATATCGCAAGTATCAAGAGATAACGTTGTCTCCAGTAGAGGAAGAGTATTTAAAGAGCATTAGAGGTGTGGAAAAGGAAGTCAAGAAGAGAAGTAGAACAAAGAAATAATATTATCGGATTGGTCAGACAATGTCTGGCCAATTTTTATTATATTTTTATTGGTATTATTGTGTGCGAGGTAAGATAATTATAGTGGAAATATAGATGCAAACCTAAACGGTGTTGGGAATGATTCTCGGAGGTTGTTTTAATGGGATATTTTGAGATTCCTGTTTATTATACGGATGACTTGATACACCAAAACGAAATAGTAGATTGGTTTTCTGTTGTACATACATGGACATCGGTTGAATTCGATTTTTATGGGGACAATCTTAAACCTATATAATCCGCTAGGTAAGAAAATTACTATGGCTGTGTTGTAGGCACATAATAGTAAAAGGATTTTATCATATGAAACGCCTCTATTACTCGAGTTAAGCGGCCGAGTTGCGAAAAGCCTTGCAGCAATGCAAGTTTTTTTGCTCTCTTCTATAGATCAAATAGTACATGAGAAAAAATATAGGAGAAAACAGTGATGGTACCGGCAAAGGTGTATTTCGATTATTTGAGAAATGCGTTTAAATCCCACAGAGTTCGTGGCTATTGCGTTGGCCAGAAAAGAAATGGGAAAACTTGTATTTTTGAGAAAGATGGTAAATTGTTAGTTGCTGAGGTGAAAGGAAAAGTCCTGTATAACCCTAAAGAGTATGATTATGAATATATTTGGATGGCATGTGAGGACATTATTGCGAGATTGGCTAGAGACGAGGAACACAGGCAAAAGATTTGGATGAGCTGGGCATCTCCTACGAATTGGGAAGAGAAAATGGATGAAGAAATAAAAATTAGACGAGTTGTATCTAAGGATGTTCTTGACGCTGTGAAGAATGTACTTAAGGAAATTGACATGTACAGTCTGATAGAGCATGGTGCCTCTGATGATGAATTTGACACAGAGGCAGAAATGATTGTTGAACAGATAAAGGCAGGCACTAGCATTGAGGAAATATCAGGAATAATCGCTGACGTCATTAATAAAATGTTTGACGTGAATATAGGTCGCCTTAAGTACTTGAAAGAGGCAAAGAAAATATATGAAGTGATGCATAAATTATGATGCCATTCGTCAGATGAATTGGCTACACATGTGTAGCCAATTATCATGTCCTTACAAAACCACTTTTTTTATTATCGAGTCCCCAAGTTGGGGACTGAATACATTACCTTCGTAGAGGGGGTCAAAATGATCTCCAAGGCAAATACTCGCTCTCCGCTATATACCGATTGACTAGCCTCTTCTCACTAAGATTCTCGTATTTGCGATAGAAATCCAGTATATTGCAAAGATCGGAATTATCCCACATTTTAAGTAATGTAGAATGTTCGCCTTCGGGAGGCTCAGTGCTTCTGATCTGATCATCTGTATATTCCTTTGTTAGGATCTTTAGCAAATGGAATTTAGCAAATAAATTCGATTCCGCGTATCCTAAAGCGAAACTTTGGCTATAAAAGCTATTGCTTCTCTGTTCGGTTTGTTCATCATATTCAAGCATATTTGGACCTTTCTTCCCAGGCGCGCTGCGCCATGTCAACTATGTCGCTTCTTCTAAGCAGATACGCTCCAAGATTGGTAAAAACAGCATTGTATTTTGCGCTTCTGTTACTTCCGTAGATTTGAAGTATGTATTCAGAAAGCTTCAAAAGAGTCGAAGAGAAGGCAGTTTCGTCAAAATCCTGCTCCCGTAGTATAAGCTTGTCTATCTTGTAACGTTTGCCATAGGACTTCTTCTTATAAACCCTGGAAGCAAATTGTAAAGGCGAATACACATTTTTTCCCTCCGAATCAATTTCCACAGGGGGTACATCTTTATCAGACAGAAACGGAATAATGGAAGTTATGCATGCAGATAAAATATTATACTTGTCCTGTTCCTGCTTTGTGGGTTTTCGAAAGCTACCTGAATTGGACTGCAGATAAGTTTCAACCATGTTTTCAGCGCCAAGCAGCCTGAAAATGGGGTTTATTATCTTCTTGCCATTTGGATTGCTTTTCCACCAACGCTGAGCTTCATTGATGTAAGTGTTGCGAATGGTATCCCCAGTCTTTTTCTCATAATAGCAGTAGTTCTTCATGTCTTCAGCAAAGGTCTTGATCAATTCGTTATCCCTCGATACATTTCTAACAAGCTGACAAACATAGTAGTAATTTGTATTGTCACTGTATTCCATTGAAGCAACGTCTCCCCAGCTGTTTTGCAGCATCCTGAGCACTGTTGCTGACTGCTCTGGAGTCCATTCCTCCATACATTCATAAACCTCACGGTATGTATCCAATTCGTCCAAGGTGGGTCTGCTTCTTAAATCGCTGTAACACTTAGTCTTGAAGTTTACAATAAGTGGAAAAGGCAGACGTCCTCTGGCCAAATTGTTTATGTATAGAATGCCTTTAAGTTTTGGTGCAAACTGATAGCAGGGAATAGCCATGGAACTACGTGAGTAAATGGTGTAGTTGTCTCCTTTGCCAATCAATTCACCAAATAGCGGATTTTCAGGGTAAAAGAAGTCAAGTAATCCTTGCTCCAGTTCACTATAATATTTAGGTGGGATATGCTTCATTGTCAGAGAGGTGATCCCATCAGCCTCTACATGATTTAGCATATAGCCAAACATCTCAATCTCGCGGCCATCTATAGTTTCAGTATATGTTGCAGGGACTATTTCCCAATCCTCGGAATGCATGGAAATTCTTATGCCCATCTTGTACGCACTTAGACATGCCATTTTAAAGCCCTCGCCATACTTCCCGATGGTATTGCCGTCATTGGACTTGGTGCTGCTTCCGATATAGGACAGTAGTTCATGGGAAAAGGGCTGACCTTTAACTCTCATGACTAGCGTGTAAAAATACTCATCTCTGTCATAGTCATAACCAAATTCTGTGCCGAATTTGTCGGGATCCAGAGCATCATAGAAATTTTGGATAAAATCCCTCAAAACCTTCTTAAAATCCCATTTTATGGGGTAGTCAGCTACTAGCTCCAAAGGGATATCCACACAGCTTTTACCATTGTTTTGCATATTCACTTAGTTCCCTTCTGTTTTCCAATATTATTCTGTTCATCTCAAAAAGCATGGAGTGAAACACCGTACTGGAGTCCCCTCCGAATTGATGAAGCAACTCATGGATATATATAGGAAGAGCACTGTAAAAAGACATGCTGTCCAAAGTTTCTTTTGCCAGATAAATCTCGCTGATATCGCTGGCTATCTTTACTCCCAGTGAATTCCTAATGTTCTTGTCTGTTTTATGAGTATATGCCTCACCTAGCGCAGCTGTACTTTTATTCACAAGAACGTTGCAGGTTGGCAACTTATCGTAGCAGTAGATATGGGAAAAGAACTTCTGAGCAACCTCTTCTAAAAGCTTAATCCTTACCAACTGTTGGCTATCGGGAGGTGCTTTGAGTTCCAAACCGCAATTTTCCTCGCACAGAGTATACAGGTCCTTGATTCCAAGGTCAGCAAAATAATAAGAGACACGCCGCATGCTGCGGAAATGTGATAGCTGATACCAGGAAAAAGCTGTTTTACGCTGATTTTTATTGCTGGGATGCCTAGGGGCAATTTCTGCAATAAGTGTATCCTTATACTTTTCATAAAACCTGTTTTGAACCTTCTTAAGTATGTAGTTTTATTAGATACTCTTAAGGATGGAGAGATGAATGAATCAGAATCTCTTGGGTTTTATGATACAAGAGAAGAAGCGGATCAGATGGCTGTAAATAAGTTGGCGGATATGTCAGAGGATTATCTTAAAAATCATGAGGTGTCAGTAGGGGAAGTCAGAGATGACTCTTTGGATGATCCTGAGGATTGGAACTCATTTAGAGAAGTTGAAGTAGTTAGTGTTTTTCCGAATGAGCTATAACGAAAAATATGCGGAGGCGCGGATTACGCCTCCTTTTTTCAAGTGTTAGTTAAATGACAGCTAAAGCGATTATTATTACAATATAGAGAGATAATTTAAGGAAAATATAAGTCTTTAGTGAGATAAATGTATGAGCAAAGTGTTGGTAATTCCAGATGTGCACTTAAAACCCTGGATATTTGATAAAGCTGAAGAGGTTGATAAACAACGATATGATGATATCGTTATCTTGGGCGATCTGGTTGATGACTGGGGAAAAAGTAATGAGCTTGATTTATACAAGGAGACTTTGGACAGAGCTGCCAAGTTCGCAAAAGATTATGACCGGTCATTATGGTGTTATGGGAATCATGATGTTTCATATCTTTGGGACGCTATGGAATCAGGCTATTCAATTCAGGCAAGAATAACAGTTATAGAAGGGGTAACGAAGCTTGAGCGTATTCTTGAGGAAAGATACAAGTTTGTTCATAGAATTGATGATACTCTCTTTAGCCACGCTGGATTGACGGAGACTTTTACTCTTCATTCTTGTGGATATCATGTAAAGGATATCGATGAAATACTTGCAAGAGTCAATCGCATGGGAAAGCAGGAACTATGGAAAAATAGTTCGCCTATATGGGCAAGGCCACAGCAGGACTTTTATCGGATGTTCAGGGACGACGTTTTTTATCAGGTTGTGGGACATACTCTTGTTGAAGAGCCGCTTGATTCGTGCGGGGTGCTTTCGTTAGATCTTTTTTCGACTCATTCTAATGGGGATCCATATGGTAACCAGAAATTGTATATTGTGGACTCTGTGTCGAGAAAATATGAAGAAGCGGGCTAGAATCAATTTTCATAATAATAAGCTGAAGATGTTGCTGAAAAGTCATATCTATCTTGGGGCATATTGATTGGTAAGAAAGTAAAGCCGTGGAACTTGTATTATTAGCAAATTCCACGGCATTGTTTTTGGAGTTGCCCGGAACTGGGGTAAGTTCCGGGCGTATAGTAAATGAAGAAAAGTGTGTTGCTTTCAATTTCCAGAAGATTTTCATCTCCCGATGGATGTATATTAACATCCGAAACTTAAGCGAACATAAAAGGGCTATTTCTTCCGCCTGTCATTCAAGAGAAGCCCAGCAAGAATGGTGAATGGTACTGCTATTACTGAAAGTAGAGCACCAGCACCGATCAGCATGTCCTTATTATCTTTCTTTTCCGTATTATTATCGTGATTATTATTCTCATTTGTCATTTTCACTAGCTCGCATAAGAAATCTTTTTCTATATTTTACCACTTATGGAGAATATGGTTATCGATATTGCAACCATGAATATGTATTATGACATGAACCGGCAATATACTAATATCATCAACAGACAGTTGTTTGCGGAATGGTTCAAAATGACTTGAACATATAAGCAGACGTCTGGGAGGTTTGATCTGGATGGAAAAAAACTATTATATATGGTGGCATCGTAATAGTGCAGGAAAACTAAGAAAGACGTGGAGGAAAGTGGTATGTTGATTCTTTTGATTTTGAGTTTGCTTTGGGGAATGCTTGCAGGATTTATTGCAAGTAAGATAATGGGCGAAAAGTCAGGAACACTTAAGAATATGATTCTTGGTGTACTTGGTAGCGTAATTGGGCATTATCTGTTTAGACTTATTGGGTTTACAGCTACAGGATGGATTGGAAGCTTGATTGTGCCGGTAATTGGTGCATGCATCTGCATCTGGATTGGCAGAAAGCTGTTTTAGATCTGCCGAATAAATAGTATGAGAGGCTATGCTGATAGAGGCTGGCAAATCATTTGGGGGTTGGCTCTCTTCTTCGTAAATATGCGGAGGGGAGAGCTTTTTTTGATGTGAATTTTTGCTGTTTATCTATAATACGGACAACATGTGGGATATAATCTTTATATGATACATGAGGGAAAGGATAAGGCGAACGAGAATGGTTAAGAAGATAGTCAGAGATCAGTTCTTTTTACGACAGAAGTCCGAGCCTGCAACAGGAGTATTTATCTGATGAAAAAAGTAAAAATATCTGTAATGAAGATAACGACCTATGAAGATCTCATGGAGAAATATGAAAATCCTATAGAACACGCATGTCATATGAAGGTTGGACAGACATTTATTGCTAATGGCTGGGCTAAGCCGGAAGGATTCTGCGATAGTGCCTGGGACACCATGTCTTCTTTTGTTATGACACTTGCCCATGGGGGACAGAATTTCTATGACGGATGGATGAAAAATCCTAAGTCGGCAATGATATCATGCAATGATGGCTTCAGGCCGGTGAGCTTTTTACTTGAAACTATGGAAGAGGATGCGGAGTAATGAGCAAACATAAAAAGGGGAACGAAGAACATCAAACAGCCATGAAGGAGGTTTAGCAAACGGGTAGATTGAAGGAATTGCGCACATATATAGACAAGAAATTAAACAAAATCGAAGATGAGGATAAGCGTATAAGCGCTACAGCTCACTTGTATGGTGTGTCTCTGGCTGCGCAGATGCTGGCAAAGAAGAGATATCTTGATCAGGAACTTGCAGCTATGGCTGGGATGCTTCATGACATGCATGCTTACAAGACAGGATCATATGATGATCATGCTCATCTCGGAGCTGATCTCGCAAAAGAGATACTTGGAGAACTTGGTCTTACGACTCCAGAGGAGACAGATATCATCTGTTCAGCAATCTATCATCACGATGATAAGGCTACTATAGATGGTCCGATGGATGAACTTCTGAAGGACGCAGATGTTATTGACCACTGTTTTAAGGATGCTTCCAAGCCTGTAAAGGAGAAAGAACAGAAAAGATATGATGCTCTGTGTACGGAGCTTGGATTGCGAGACAACTGATGGTTTTTTAATTTCTAATTTAAAGATGGAGAGGAGATTGGCATAGATGCAGGGTAATTATCCGGTTATTACTTTATGCGGAAGTACAAGATTTAAGGATCAGTTCATGGAAGTACAGAAAAAACTGACTTTAGAAGGGAATATAGTCATCAGCGTTGGATTGTTTGGGCATTCCGGTGATTCAGAAGTCTGGGAAAACATGGATGAAGGAACGCTTACCAAGACCAAGGAAATGCTGGATGATATGCATAAACGTAAGATTGATATGGCAGATGAGATTTTTGTTATTAACGTTGATGGCTACATTGGTGAAAGTACAAGGTCTGAGATAGATTATGCCATTGCCAAGGGCAAGAAGGTAAGATATCTTGAGGATCCTGAGAAAGATATGCATAACGAAGAAGACGAGAAGAAAGCATACAAGGCAAAAGTTCCGATTAAGCTTATAGTGGATGCAGTAGAAATGGCCTGCGATGAATGGGATCAGTTTCTTGATTTGGAAAAGATGGAGATTGTCAGTATTCCGGATGGATCATACTTTGGAGATTTTGATGAAGATGATGAGGAGCTCTCTGAGCTTATAGAAGAAGGATTTAATGAGCGCTTCTTCAGACTTCCCACTAAATTTGATATTCATGAATATAGGATTATGGAGCATTTTGTATATGACCTGCCTGCAGGAGAAGACCAGGACAGATTAGAAAGAGCGATTAGGGGAAGCGGAGCCTTTAGGAGATTCAGGGATAACATAGAAAGAATGGGACTTTTGCAGAATTGGTATGACTATAAGGACGAGGCCTATAAGGAGATTGCCAGAGAATGGTGCGATGATAATTCTTTTGAAGCAGTTTAACCGGGAGTAGAGACATAATAAATGGCGCCTGATTAATGTGAAAGGAAGCGACGCATGGTTTTATTTACTAAGGATTTGACCTTAAAAGAAAGAATACTGGAATATGATAAAGAAACACTTAAAAGATATGCGAAGGGCTATAACATAGCAGGAATATCCAAGCTCAAGAAGGATGAGTTGGCAGAGCTGTTAGCCAATAAGCTGCTTGAGCCGGAAGTTATGGCTTCCAGAATGTCTATATTTGATGATGAAGCTATTAAAATATTCGAACGCGGCTTTAATGGCAAGGGTGATGTAAGTGGTGATGATGACGCGTATGACACGATATGCCTTTTTAATGAGATAGATTATGTGGCAGTTAGCAGAAGGGAGTTTATTGTGCCATGTGATGTTGTGGAGGCATGGAAAAAACTTCGCACTGATACCTATGATAAATACAGAAAAAGATCATCTTGGGTGTGGAAGTGCTTGTATTTTGTCGAGGAACTTTATGGTTTCTGTCCAGTGGAAAAGCTTCTTGATGTTGTTAATATAAAAAAAGGCATGCGTATGGATACTGAGGAGCTTATTGAAATATTTGACAAGTTTCCCTATGATCAGCTCTGGTCGTCTAGGATTGGAGAGCTTATAGTTTCGGATGTTTATGCAGATGATCTTGATGAACTTAAGAACTTACGAATTACTCAGGGGGACAAACCATACTATTTACCGACAAAGGATGAGGTTGAGGAACTTTATAGAACACTGGCACTTGCCTCAGAGAAGAGTTATCGTGATTTGGCCAGGTTCCTGAAAGACGAGTTGTTTATGGATCCAGAGTATGCTGAAGATATAGTGAATGAGCTGTGGGATAATATTTCCACAATTGACGATTATCACGAGAATCTTCAATGGCTGCTGGATCAGCTTGATTTCAATGAGGATGGTCAGGCTGAAAAAGCGATCAACTTATTCATGATGTGCATGAATAATACAAGAATGGTAGTGAACAGGGGATTTAAACCGCTTGAGCTTCATTCGATGTCGGGGATAGGACCAGGGAATATGCCAACCATTGTGCCCGGTAGCAGTAAGGCTGCCAAGATGCTTTCAGAAGTTGCACCTCAGATAAAGCAGATGGGATATGGCGTAGATATCGATGGAAACGCAGTGGATATGCCGGTTGTGAATATGCCTGTGGGAGTGGATGGCCCTGCAGTAAGGGCAACAATAA
>NZ_FOBE01000035.1:0-42199 GCF_900109475.1 Butyrivibrio sp. ob235 | reverse complement strand
CTCTTTGAGGTCATGCATGTAAAGATAAGTATAAATATTGGTGATAGATCCTGAAGTATTGTTCCCATGGCTGCATTTGAAAGTTCGATTGTTAGAAAATATAGGAACTGACAGATACTTACACCCGCAACTCCATATATAATCATCCATTTTGCCATTTCTACAGATTTCCATGGCTTGAACACGGTATCTTTATGTCTTATCAGGCAATACAAAAGGATAAGTATTCCTGAAAGACCAAGTCTTATAGGCACGAGCCACCTGCTATCCATCTGCTGTACGGTAAAAAGGTACTGGCCCATTGATCCGGACAATCCCCAGCAAGATGCTCCAAGTAGCGTATATATTATTCCTTTTAGATTTCTTTTCATTGTGTTACTGCTCCTTGACAGAAAACATATATAACACAATCAGAATTCCTTTTCAATTTATCTTCAGGATAAAAAAATCACTTTATTTTTTAAAAAACCAAAAAATGTTGGTATTTCATATTTGAGAAAGATAATCAGAGATTCAAAAGGAGATTGTAAAAGATGTTTTTTAAGAAGATATTTGCAAGGATATGCGCAGGAGCGCTTTCGGGGACTCTTGTATTCTGTATGAACCCTTCGGATATGGGAGTTCAGAAAAACCAGGTGAATGTTCAGGCGCAGCATCTTGATGCATCTGGCGAAAAAAAACGATGATGAAACAGGCGGCGAGTCAGAAGAAGTAAGTGATACCGAAGAAGGAACCTGCTCAATGCCGGCTTTTTTAATGCCCTTTTTAAAATTTTCAGAGTTGACTTATTATCGGAAATTTGATAACTTTAATTTTGTGTTACAAATCTAAAAGAAAGCGAGGCAATCAGTATGTTCATAATGACAAAGAGAAATGCAAATGAATACAGTATGATGACCTCGGTTTGTGCTTTCTGATTTTGGATTTTTAAAAGCAGTCTTTTAACCGTGGCTTATTAGTCACGGTTTTTCTTTTTTATCCACAACCCAGGTCTCCATACAATTTTTGGATGAACTGAAGAAGGAGCATCACTATGATCATGTAGAGGTGTGTGTGGACAAGGAAGATGCGCCTGCACTTCGAGTCTATGAAAAGTGCGGGTTTGTCGACTCCGGATTTATAGATGAGGATCTGCCTGATTCAGTGAATCTGATCTGCAGGTTTTGATGATCTGATTCTTGAGAATAATGTTAAAAAACTGAATGAAATACAATTTGATACATAAGAATATACTTGGAGGAAATATGAGTTATAACTGGATTAATGCAAAAGACTACACAATGAATTGTTTTCTGTTATTTGACCGCTGGGCTTTGAAATGGATATTTACGGATTGCAGTGCAAACGAGTGGTTCTCCTATGGAGACAGAGATTATAAGCTCGACATGGCGATGGCGCTTTACAGGTATCCACATGTGGAGTGGTACGTGCGAAATAAGGCGCCGGAATGCACAGAGTTTCTCGATGAGATTAAGAAGATACCCTATGGCAACTGGACAGAGGACGAGATGAAGGAAGCTGAGAGTGCGATTCTTCAGGCTCACGAGACCTTTGTTGTTTATGCTTTTCCGGAAGTAATGAATCAGGTCAACTATATTCGAAACTGGGATGAGAAATATTTATACGAGCTGGTTGACCTAACTGACAAAATCCTTCTGGACGTTGGATCCGGAACAGGGCGTCTGGCCTTTGCAGCGGCGAAGAAAGCAAAGAGAGTCTACGCCAGCGAGCCTTGCGACTGCCTGCGTGAATACATGAGAGACAGAATTAAGGCGGAAGAAATCTCTAACGTGAAGGTGCTGGATGGAGAGGTTTTGAGCCTGCCTTATGAAAATGACACTTTTGATGTTGTTCTGAGCGGACACGTAATTGGCGATTTTTATGAGGAAGAGATTGCTGAGATTACACGTATCACAAAGGATGGCGGATGGCTTGTTATCTGCAACGGAGACGATGAGTTTAAGCGCACCGGACCGGACAGTGAGCTGACATCAAGAGGCTTTGAATGGCTTAGCCATGAGAGCATTGAAGGTGGGATTATTTATGATTACAGGAAACAGGTTAGAAAGGAAGTTTGAATGAACTATTTTGTAGAAGGCTTCGCAATTGGAACGGAGATAAGAATATCTTTGAGTGTTCCATTTTTCAAAACTTTGTTGAGGATATGATCTTGTTCCAAAAAGCAAGTGATCAACAGATTGTCGATTTTTATAAGGATGTAATAGATGCGCTTTCCGGAAAAGAGTACAGAATAATGTATCTTCAGAGCGACGACATTTCATCTAATATCGACATAATAAGGAAAGAAAGGTCGGATGTATATGAATGCAGAATCCGGCAGTGTTTTTATTTTTTCAAGTCGATAGCTTTAAATCTGCCCGATTTTTGTTATGATAATAGGACAGATTTTTTATGAACGGGGTAAGAGCTGATGGAAGAAATATTTGATGTAAGCGATGATAATGGTTTTCCAACAGGGCAGCAGGTGACAAGATCAGAAGCGCATAACAAAGGAATTCCGCATAGAACAGCGCATACATGGATACTTAGAAAAAGCGGCGATTCATATCAGGTGCTGCTTCAGAAGAGAAGTGCTAATAAGGAGTCTTTCCCGTCGATGTTTCATCTTGATATGAACATGTATGGAACACTCGATAGTATTGTCGGGGTAAATACAGAGGATTCAGAATTCTATGAATATATTACAGAAGATATTTCTCCGGAAAATGTAAGTGAAACAGATGCAAATGCAGCATTTATATCACTTATAGAACTTCTCAGATCAGACCATGTGCTTGAGCCCAGCATGCTGCAAAACTATCAGATGTTCCAGCTTATAGCAGGATACTGTGACCTTGCTAAGGATATGGATCTGGAACTTGTAGAAAAATTTCTTGGGATGATAGGTGATAACGAGATACTTGAGATGAAGGCTCAGGTTCTGCGTTTTCCCAATGGTCTTGGAAAGGGCGAAGAGTAATATGGATATCATTTACAAAGGTGAAAGGCTCAAATACATAGATGATTACTATGGAGACCAGGTATTATGGATAACCCGTCCAGAGCAGATCGGGATGGAACACATGAAGTTTGTTGGAGGGTATCCAAATGAGTATTGCATCTATATTTCAGAGCTGTCAACAGAAGAAAGAGCTGAAATACAGAGACAACTGCTGGGACAATTATCATATTGTGGTGTGGATTGTTCTGCATGCCCTGATTTTTTAAATAAGAAGTGCCCGTCGTGCAGGCATACGGAATGGAAGAGCGGAGATGAATGTATGCCTGTGAAGTGCTGCAATGAAAAGGGCTTCGATTCGTGTGCATCCTGTGATGGCTTTCCATGTGATAAGATGGCAGCTTTTTATAAAGAATCCGACAGCCACCAGTATGCATATAAGATAATGTCAATTCTACGAAGGATGCATTAGCATTGCAAGTTACCGGGGATTGTAGCTAACACAATAATGAATTACAATGAAAATGGTGAGTTCTAAAAGAAAAAATTTAAGGAACAAATTTTTTATAAACATATATTTTAAAGGAGGTTACTAAATGAATTGTGAAATTAAAGGTGGAAACTTTCCGGTAGCTATTTGCAAGATGGAAGCTGGAGACGCTATCATGTGTGAAACAGGCGCTATGTCATGGCTCAGTGGCGGCGTTAAGATGGAAACAAATACCGGTGGCGGACTTGGCAAGATGATCGGCCGTGCATTTTCAGGCGAGTCTCTGTTTATGAACCGCTATGTAGCTGATAGCCCCGGCATACTTGCACTTGGCGCATGCTCACCCGGTGAGATCCGACAGATCGATGTTACAGGTAAGTCAATCGTTGTTCAGAAGGGTTCTTTCCTTGCAATGGATGAAGGCGTAAACCTTGATATTTTCTTCCAGAAGAAGATCGGGTCCGGCTTATTCGGTGGTGAAGGATTCATCATGAACAAGCTTTCAGGAAACGGTAAGGCTCTTATTGAGATCGATGGTGGCGTTGTAGAGTATGATCTTGCTGCAGGCGAGAAGATGACAATTGACACTGGTTACCTGGTAATGTGCGATGATACTGTATCTATAGACATCGTTATGATTAAAGGAATCGGCAACGTTCTCTTCGGTGGTGAAGGTCTCTTCAATACAGTAGTTACAGGCCCCGGCCATGTAATTCTTCAGACTCAGCCGCTCCTTCAGTTTGCATCAACACTGGCAGAAATGCTTCATTTAAACAAGAAGTAAGGCAAGATATATGTCGCGAATTAAGTTTCCGTGATTGAAGTGTTAGATATAAGGAGAGGTTATAGTGATTAACATTAACACGGTTAAGGCAAGCGATTTTTCAATGGATTATTTCAAGTTCGGAGCCGGACCGCGCAATATGGTGATCTTGCCGGGACTTAGTGTTCAGAGCGTTATGGGGTCAGCCGATGCTGTGGCAGATGCCTTCACTATGGCAGTCAATGATTTTACAGTCTACACCATTGACAGGAGAAAAGAATTACCGCCGGAATACAGCGTTTACGATATGGCAAGGGATACCGCTGAAGTCATAAAACAGCTGGGGCTTTCCGATATTTATCTGTTCGGAGCATCTCAGGGCGGAATGATAGCCATGACAATTGCCATAGAGTACCCTGAGCTTGTCAAAAAACTGGCGCTTGCTTCCACATCCTCACATGTTACCGATGAGCAATTTGAATCCCTGAATAAATGGATAGAGCTTGCGAAAAAAGGTGACAAGGAAGGACTTTATCTATGCTTTGGAAAGATGGTCTATCCTTCGGCAGTATTTGAGCAATTCAGGGATTACTTTATTAATTCTGCTAAGACTGTCACAGATGATGAACTTCGAAGATTCATCATCATTGCAAATGGCGCACAGAATTTTAATATCACTGATAAGCTCAAAGAAATCAGGTGTCCCGTTATGACAACCGGTACCTTTGAAGATGAGGTCCTTGATTCTGACGCCACAATGGAAATTGCGGAGCAGCTGGATGAAGAGCATGAGTTCAAGCTGTACATGTACACAGGACTCGGCCATGCTTCCTTTGACACGGCACCTGATTATAAGAAAAGAGTATACGACTTTTTTATGGAATGAATTTTATTTGAGATTATGTAAATAAGTGAAAAACAGACCCGGATAAGTGTATCCGAGTCTGTTTTTTTGTGTGGATGATATATTTTTATGTGGAAAATCAGATAAACACTATAAAATTCAAATACATCTTATTGACGATATTTTGTATAATATTCTATGAAGAAATATAAGTGAATTTAATGAAGGATAAATATCGAAATGACAGTGCGCACCGTTCTTTTAGCAGTAATTATATTCAGCATATTTTCCATGTTTTTTGAAGGCTTTATTGTATTCAGAAACCTGAAAAATAAGCTTCATGCATATCTTTTCCTCAACTGTATAGCAATGCTCATAAGTAATACAGGATATCTTTTGCAGCTTCTTTCAAAAACGGAAGATGCCTATATTGCTGCGCTGAAGTTTTCTTATGTAGGAAGAGTCTGGATCGTTTTTTCTCTGTTTATGTTTACTGCGCAGCTTGTTCATATCAATATTCCAAGAGCTTTATCGGGAGCATTTATACTGATTGATGCTGCGGTATATGTGCTGATTTTTTCTCTGCAGGAGCATACTCTCTATTATTCAAAAATATGGTTTGACAAGACCGGAATGTTTCCGGTTCTGCTTCACAGAAATGGCATTGTCCATAAAGTGTTTATGCAGTATCAGGCCATTGCAATAATAATTATGCTTTTCTTACTGATAAGGTCTGTAAAGAATCATAGCGGAAGTACGGCCAGAAAGCGCGCATGTATCATCCTTGGTGGCTTTTTCATTTCTGCAACTCTTTATATTATGCAGATCGCACACGCATTTTTCATTACATACTATTTTGATATTTCCGTTGTTGGAAATGTGGCAATCACAATCTCTATGTTTATAGCTATATTCAGATACAACCTGCTTGGGGTTATCGACATGGCAAGAGATTATATTGTCGACAGGTTATCCGAAGGAGTTATCGCATTGGATGAAAGTGGAAGTGTGCAGTATTACAACGAACATGCCAAGGAGCTTTATCCGGAAATAACTAAAGATCCGATGGATGTTGTTAATGCCCTTCGTGAGGCTATCATAAGAGGCGATACCATAAAGGTTGGTGATAAATACTATACTCCTGAGGAGAAAGAACTTTTCGCAGATGGTGAAGTCATCGGAAAACTCTATGCTCTCGTCGATTCAACTGTACTTAAGCAGAGGGAGTATCAGCTAAAATCCGATGCAGCTATCCTGGAAATGGCTGCCGGCAGTATGCGCGACAGACTTAACGCTGCAGAAGAACTCATCAGTCAGGACAGGGCTATGCGTCATGACAGGAGACACTTTGAGGCACTTGTTTTAGCACTTATTCAGGACGGTAAGGTGGATGAAGCCAGAAAATGCCTTGAGGAGAGATTATCTCAGGAACCTCGCGGAAGTCACCGCTATTGCGAGAATACCACAGTTAATGCTGCGCTTATGCATTATGTGACGCTTGCAGAGCGCAGTGATATAAAGGTTACAGTATCTACAAATATTCCCTATAAAACCGATGTTGATGAGATGCAGCTTGCAATAGCGATAAGCAATTTGCTTGAGAATGCGATTCACGCCTGCGAAAAAGTGCCGGAAGGTGAACGTTTTATTGAGGTTACTGCAAAATATAAGCAGCAGCTCCTTTTGGAGATATCTAATTCATGTAACGAAAGAGCGGAGCTGGATGTAGATGGGCATCCTGTCACATCAGAAGACGGCCATGGCATCGGAACCAGAAGTGTTCTTGATTTTGTTAAAAAGACAAACAGTGAGATCAGATACGTCGCCGAGGATAATAAATTTAAGGTGCGCATGATAGTAGGTTAATTCGAGGAAATGTGTTTATGAAAAAAGGTGCGTTGTTTCTTTTATCTATGATCATATGCTTGAGTACGCTTTCCGGCTGTAATAAGCCCCAGGAGCAGGAAGGGAAAACCGTCATAACCTTTCAGACATGGAATCCTGCAGATTATGGGCCGGACAGTCCGATTTACAAGATCATAGATTCTTTTGAAAAAGAGAATCCCGATATAAAAGTTAATTATGTTTTTACCGAGGCAAATGCATATCAGGAGCATATGCGGGTAGAACTTATAGACGGTGATGGACCCGATGTATATGGCATAAGCTCGGGTTCCGCTTTTGATGCATTCAGGCTATTTGAGGAGAATCTTACTCCTTTTTGTGAGAACAGCTGGGGATCCGAGTGGCAGGATAAATTCCTTGATTCATGCCTTTCGCGTGTTAGCGATGTTGACGGCAAGATTTATGGACTTCCGCTTGGACAGACCTATGCCGGATATATGTGGGCAGATGTCAACATGCTGAAAAACTATGGTCTTAAAGTGCCAACCTCATATAAAGAAATGCAGGAAACATGCAGCAAACTTCGTGAAAACGGGCAATATCCGTTAGCTATAGGCGCAAAGGATTCCTGGATGAATCTTGATTTGTGGATGTCCATAGCAGCTGACTGCGGAAGCGATGCCTTGTACGATGCGATTGAGGGCAGAACGACCTTCGAGTCGGAACCTATAATAGAATCCTTCAGAATATGGCAGGACTCATTTAGCAACGGAGTATTTCAGGATAAAGCAATAAAAATGCCATTTTATAATACTGTTAATGACATGTTTCAGCGTGAAGGAAGTGCTCCCATGATAGTAAATGGCTCATGGGCCATGAACATGTATACGGTAAGCGATGAAAAAACCCGAGCAGTCTTTGATGCTGAGGGAGCGGAACACGAGGCTTTTCTGATTGACTGGAATGATGATGGAAAAGTGTCTCCGGTAACAGCTAATGTAGATGTAATCCTTTGCCTGAATCCGGAGTCCCGCCAGAAGGAGGCGGCTTTCCGTTTTATGTCATATTTGGTAAATGAGGGACAGGAGCTTCTTGTTAATCGATATCTTGAATATATGCCATCCCGCGCTGACATGGAGCTGAATATACAGGGACTAAGCGAAGATGGGAAAAAGAATCTTGACTATATCATAGAGAACGGAAAGACAAATGTTGCCGGAACAAGAGGAATTAAATACGAGGACTTAAGCCTTGCCGTATGTGATGCACTTGAAGACCTGGCATTATCATATATTACTCCGGAGGAAGCAGCCAGCCGGATACAAAAGGTATCAAGCAGTGTTATCCGCTGACATTGGTGAAAATCAACTGAAGCTCATTTTATACGAAAATGGGATATACGGAAATAAGACGTGATAATGATTTCATCTATTACTCCAAACAACGATATAAAGGAAAAAGCTATGAGAGAAATAACACATAACGAGGTAAGCAAACTATACGACTGTATTCGGGAGTTATCAGAATATCACAATACAACATCTGTGAATTTCAAAGGATGTTATCCTTTAAAACCATACGAAAAGACCTTGGAATTATTTGAAACAGCATTGCTAAAAAATGAATCCTATATCGCGGTCATCGAAATGAAAGACCGGATCATCGGCTTCTGCAAAGTTGATATTAACGGAGAAATCGGTAAACTTGATTATTTGGTGGTAAAGGAAGAATTCAGAGGAAAAGGGTTTGGCAAAGAACTCATGGATTGGGCAATGCAAATGTTTGATCAAAACAATGTCAGACATATCGAAGTAAAAGTAGTCGACGGTAACAAGGTGATTCATTTGTATGAAAAGTACGGTTTCAAAATGAAATCTCTCATATTAGGGATTGAACGATAAAATTGTTTGTCGGATGAAGGCATACTCCAATCAAGGGTCCACCTTCCTAATGGAAAGGCATTAACAAGAATGGATTTCCAAAAATGAGTAACAATTTGGGACAGCCACCAGACAGGAGAAAATAATGAACAGAAAACTGATTAACTGGGTCGGACTTACTGGGCTTGCTGCATTGATATCGTATGCAGTTGCAGCGTACTTTTGCAGAGGCGCTTTCCCGGGATATAACTGGATGGAACAGGCAGTCAGTGATCTTTCGGCTGAGTCCGCACCTTCAAGACAGTTATGGGATAAGCTGGCAGCGGTATATTCGGCCGGAAGTGTGGTATGTGCCACATGCGTAGCAATATACGTTTCGGAAAAAGAGATTTCAACCAGAATGTTCCGTGTTGGGATATATCTTTTTACTGTTATGAACTGGATCTCAAAGGTCGGCTATTCGATGTTTGCACTAGATGATGCCGGCAAGGGGATTGATTCATTTCAGGAAATCATGCACATGGTGGTTACTGCATTAGTGGTAATTCTTTCCATAGTATCACTTGTCGTGCTTATAATTGCCGGATGCAGGAATAAAGAAGTGAGGGGAATCGGAATCTGGGCGGCTATATTCTTCGTCATGATGCTGATGGGACCTATAGGTATGCAGGCGTTTCCACCTCAGTACTTTGGTATAGCAGAAAGATTCAGCATATATTCCGCGATAGGATTTAATGCGGTTCTTGGATTGTATCTCTTCAACGGATTTAAAGGGCTGCAGAGGATGGAGAAATCCTTCTGAAACATATGACGATGAGGTTATTATGAAGAAAAGATTAAAGTTATTGGGAAAAGTATTGTTAGTACTCATCATTGTTCCGGTGATGTCCTTATTAGTGATTTTTGTTTATAACAGGATAAGGATGAAGCAGGAGGAATCGTTGTTAGAGAAACCTTTGGGACAAATGGTAGATGTGGACGGACATATGATGTGCGTCTATGAAGAAGGCGAAGGTGAGCATACATTGTTGTTTTTGTCAGGCTCGGGAACTGCTTCGCCGATACTAGATTTCAGGAGCCTTTATTCTCTTCTTAAAGATGAGTACCATATAGTCGTTATAGAGAAGTTTGGTTATGGATTCAGTGATGTAGTTGATGACGAGAGATCTTTTGATACGATCTTAAGGCAGGACAGGGAAGCACTTGAAACGGCCGGAATCGAAGGGCCGTTTGTCCTTTGCCCGCATTCATTGTCCGGACTTGAATCTATTATGTGGGCTCAGGATTATCCTGATGAAGTCGAAGCAATCATAGGCCTTGACATGGTTCTTCCACGTACCTATGACGAGTTCGATTTTGATGGCGTATTCAAATTTGAAAAGCTGGCTGCCCTTGCGCGTAAGTTGGGTATTGTCAGATTCTATTATTTAGACAGTTCTTTGCCAGCTGCACTTTCGAAGGAGGAAAAGGAACTGTATAGGGCCATTGCGTGCAGGAAAGCTGTAAATATCGATGTTATAAATGAAGGTCTTTCGATTACTGATGCTGTCAGCGAGATTGACAGCAAGCCTAAGCAGGATGTGCCGATGATAATGTTTATTTCCGACGGAAAAGAAGTTAAGGGTACCAACTGGGTCCAAAACCATTATGATTATGCTTCAGACCTTTCAGATGCAAAAGTGATCGAATTAGACTGCGGCCACTATGTGCACAATTTTATGCAGGACCGGATAGCTGAAGATATCAGGGAGTTTATCGGTGAATAATGGAAAAAATGTTTGATCAAAACAATGTCAGACATATCGAAGTGAAAGTAGTTGTCTTATGCTATTCTCTGCTACAAAAGTAGGAAAGCTTAATAGCGGCAGTGCAAATTGTGCTGATGAATCTGCCGCTAATAAGGAAATATCTGATTGCGGCAGTTGTCATTGAATAAAAACTACTACCACAAATGGGCAAAATAGAAAGTGCGGTAGTCATATGATATACATAGCGACTACTGCAAACTTGAAAAATGGAAAATGCAGCAGAATATTGTGGTTAAAATAGACTACCTCAAAGAAGGATAATTGAAATAGCGGCAGAATTGTGATCTGCAGTCACTGATTGGAACTAATATTTTTGATGATCTTATCATATGATTCAGCCCTTATAACCTGAAAGTTCTTCTCAATTTCACTTGTCCACAGACCAATCTCACCCTCTATGTCGGATACTTCAGGCAAAATAAATCCCCAAATCTTACAGCCTGTATTCTTAAGCTCTGGAAGAAAATAATCAAATCCCCATTCCAGATCTTCCTTTACATCTTCGAATCCGTTTCTTGCATCTACGACAAAGTAGCTTTCTTTGTGTGTTCTGAGTAAATCTAAAGATGCCATTACCGGAACGCGGTAGTCGTTATAGTGTGCTTCTTTTTTCCAGGTATGAAAAACAACGTTGTCCTTTTCGATGTATTCAATTTTAGCGTAGTCACTTTCGAACATTGCAAACCTCCCAAATATTTATTTTAGTTATTGGAAATAAACTACCATGTGGAATATGAGATATTTTGAGACGCACTGATTTTGCATGGCTTTACACTAAAATAAAACATCAGTGAAAAACAGCCCCAAATAAGTGTAATGACAAGGATGTTTTTAGTTTGGTACTATACTCTGTGTTAGGAATGCTGATATTTACTAAGAGAGATACGATTTGACGGACTTAGATTGGAGGAACAGGATGAAAACTATCGGAATTATCGGCGGTATGAGCTGGGAGAGTACTGTTACATATTATGAGATCATAAACAAAGAGGTAGTCAGAAGGCTTGGAGGATTTCACAGCGCAAAAATCCTTATGTACAGCGTTGATTTTGCAGAGCTTGAGGAAAATATGGGGAAGGGCAACTGGCAAGGTAATGCTGAGATTCTGACAGATGCTGCGGCAAGACTTGAAAAGGCAGGAGCTGATTTTATTGTAATTGCAACAAATACAATGCATAAGCTTGTTCCTGATATCGAAAAGAAAATCAGTATACCGATCCTTCATATAGCGGATGCTGCCGCTAGTGCAATAAAGCAAAACGGAATAAAGAAGGTTGGACTTCTTGGAACAAGATTCACAATGACACAGGACTTTGTTATTGAAAGACTTAAAGACGCAGGGCTTGAAGTTTTGGTGCCTGATGAAAGGGACATGGAGATTGTCGACAATGTCATTTTTAATGAGTTATGTCTGGGTAAAATATTGGACACCTCCAGAAATGAGTACAAGCGTATTATTGAAAAAATGAAGCAACAAGGAGCAGAAGGTGTGATTCTTGGATGTACCGAGATCGGCATGCTCATAAAGGATGAGGACAGCGCACTTCCGACGTTTGATACGACAATTATTCATGCAACAGCAGCTGTAAATGAGGCGCTAAGATGAATTTGATAATAGGGAGATAAGTGCAATGGTAATAGGAATTATAGGCGAAAATTGCAGTGGGAAATCCACACTTGCAACTGAAATTCAGAATAAAATAGGAGCTGAGGTTATTACAGGAAAGGATTATCTCAGAATGGCAAAAAGTAAGAGTGAAGCGACAGCACTGTTTAAAGAAAAGCTTTGCAATGCTGCCCACAGTGACAATATCGTATATGTGATCTCAGATGCTGAGCACATTAAGCTGCTTCCGGATGAGGCAGTAAAAGTGCTGGTCACAGCAGATCTTGATACCATAAAGGAACGTTTTAAGGAGAGGCTTCATGGCAATCTTCCTACGCCGGTTGAACAAATGCTTGAGAAGAAGCATGGAATGTTTGATGCGGAATCTGTGGATTTCAGATATGATGGAGTAAATGGGGATGCATCTTCATTATGCAGGTTACTGGAAGAACGCATCGCTGTATAGGCCTTGATATGAATAAGGAAAGTACCTTTATGATATGCCAGTCATTCAATATGGATGACTGGCATTTTTTATACTTATTTAAGATTATTACATAGCGGAATATAGTAAAATTTTAGGTGGTTAGATGTCGTTATTTGAGTCGCTGTTTCGATTTTTTGATATCAGCATGATATTGAGGAAAGAGATTATTCAATGAAAAGACTTTTACTATTTATCATGATATTGTCACTGATTATATGCATTCCCGGAAGGACTGTATCTGCCGGAGATAAAGAGCCAATCACGTCAAAAGACCAGCTAAACAAACCGGGTAAAAAGATTGGAGTTGGCGTGGGATCAGCAGCTATGGTCGTTGTGGAAAATGAGCTTCCCGAGGCAGAACTTGTGTATATAGAGATGAATGAGGGACTACAGGCGCTGGAACAGGGAAAGATAGATGCTTATATCTATGACCGTCGTCAGCTGACACTGGCACTTAAGAGCGGTAATATAAACGCAGTGCTTTTGGAACAGAACATGGATGAAAAGGTCCATGTCGCTGCGGGAATATCTCCTGTGACGAAGATTGATGGTCTGGAGAATAAGCTGAATACGTTTATTGATGATTTGCACGACGATGGAACTCTTGATGATATGTTTTCCAGGTGGGTACTGAAAAATGATTATGATATGCCTGAGATTTCAAAGCCGCAGAATCCCAAAACAAAGCTCATAGTCGGTACTACCGGTATAGTTACACCCTACAGTTTCTATAAAGGGGACGAGCTGTACGGATATGATATTGAGCTTGCAAAACGCTTTGCTTTGTATTTGGATGCCAGCCTGGAATTCAAGGTTTATGATTACGGTTCTATCATTAATGCGGCTGCATCAGGAGATGTAGACTGCGTTATGGCTAATCTCAACGTTACACCTGAACGCGCTCAGGCGATGAACTTTTCACATGATCTTTTCACTGAAGAAATTGGAATTGCAGTTAAAAGTACCGGAGGTGGTCCTGAACTAAAAAGCTTTGAAGAGCTTAATGGCAAAAGAGTATCGATGATAACCGGTGCGCCTTTTGAGGACCTTGTAAGAAGTTTTGCTCCGGATGTGGCAGAGTTTTCGTATTACAACAACATGCCGGATATACTGCTGGCCCTTAAGCAGGGGAAAACCGATGCAATACTGCAGAATAATGCCCTTGCGGATCTGGCTGTAAATCGTGACAATGAGCTGGCATATTTTCCTGAAATATTAAAGGAAAGCACCTTTGGCATTGCGTTTGCCAAAGAGGCTGACGATACCTATGAGTGGCAGCAGGCTTATGATGCCATACCTAAGGAAACATTAGAAGAATTATGGGAAAAATGGACAGGATCGGATAATGAGAAAAAAGTTCCGATCGAGCAGGACTGGGCAGGAGAAGCCGGCACTGTTAAGGTTGCGGCATGCGACAGCCTTGAGCCTATGAGTTATCTGGGACAGTCAGGTAAAGTTATAGGCTTTGATGCAGATATAGTTCTGCTTATGGCAAAAGAGATGGATGTCAAAGTTGAGTTTGTTCCGATGGAGTTTGCTGCGATTCTCTCATATGTGCAGTCCGGTAAGGCAAAGATGGGAATCGGATCCATCATAGTTACGGATGAGCGAAGAGAAGCAGTTGACTTTATAGAATATTACCCTGCAGCATTTGTACTGGTGGTCAGGAGAGCAAAGGCCGGCAGTTCAGCCACATCTTTTTGGAACAGTGTAAAATCAAGCTTTGAGAAAACCTTCATCCGGGAAAACAGATGGAAACTCTTTGTAAGAGGAGTTTTGACAACACTGCTCATAACAGTGATGACTGTAATATTTGGAACAGCCCTGGGATTTCTTGTTTATATGCTATGCAGACATGATAACAGGATTGCAAACGGCATTACGGGGGCAGTTATGTGGCTTGTTCAGGGTATGCCCATGGTTGTTCTGCTGATGATACTCTATTACATAATCTTTGGAAGTGTCTCTGTCAGCGGTATCGTTATCGCAATCATTGGTTTCACACTGACCTTTGCTTCTTCGGTCATAGGACTTCTGCGGCTTGGAGTAGGTGCCGTAGACAAAGGACAGTACGAAGCAGCATATTCTCTGGGTTATCCGGACCTAAAGATCTTTTTCAGGATAATCCTTCCACAGGCGTTGCCGCATGTGATGAATTCCTATAAGGGTGAAATCGTAGGACTTATAAAAGCCACTGCCATAGTCGGCTACATAGCTGTACAGGACCTGACCAAAGTAGGAGATATCGTCAGAAGCCGCACTTATGATGCCTTCTTCCCGCTTATAGCGATAGCAGTAATATACTTTGTGCTTGAGGGGCTCCTTGGCATGATAATCAGCAGGATAGATTTACGGCTTGATTACAGAAACAGAAAGATCCCTAAAATACTTAAGGGGGTAAGACTGAATGATAAGGATTGAGAATCTGAGAAAAGAATACCCGAATACAACACCACTTCAGGATGTCAGTGTCACGATAAATGATGGTGATGTTATATCAATAATCGGACCTTCGGGAACAGGAAAAAGTACTCTGATCCGCTGCATAAATCTGCTTGAAAAGCCAACATCCGGCAAGATATTTTTGGATGATACGGAGATAACAGATCCCGCGTGCGATCTGCAGAAAGTCCACAAGAAAATGGGAATGGTGTTTCAGTCCTTTAACCTCTTTGGACATATGACCGTGGTGGAAAACATCATGGCTCCTGCAATGGATATTCTGGGAAAAGGAGCACAGGAGGCATATGACGAAGCCATGAGACTTCTGCAGCGTGTAGGCCTTTACGACAAAGCTATGTCCTGGCCTGATGAGCTATCCGGTGGGCAAAAGCAGAGGGCGGCTATCGCAAGAACCCTTGCCATGGATCCGGATGTGATTCTTTTGGATGAGCCCACAAGTGCTCTTGATCCGACCATGGTGGGAGAAGTTCAGGCTGTTATAAAAGATCTTGCTTCCTCGGGGAAAACAATGATGATCGTGACCCATGAAATGTCTTTTGCAAGGGCTATAAGCAACAGGATATTTTTCCTGGATGAAGGTGGCATATATGATGACGGAACGCCCGAGGAGATTTTTGACAATCCGCAAAAAGAGAAGACAAGACGCTTTGTAAGACGGCTGAAAGTAATAGAGATTGATATAGATAGTAAGACTTACGATTACCTCGGTACGCAGACACTCATAGAGGATTATTGTGTCAGGAATCAGGTGCCCTATTCACTGGCAAAACATATACATCTTGCATTCGAAGAGGCTGTGCATCAGTGCATTGTAAGCACAATGGATAAGCCCAGGGTACATCTTTCCATTGAATACTCACAGGAAAAAGAGAATGCTGCATTTGTTCTTGCTTATGGTGGACAGCCGTTTGATGTATTTAAGGATGGTGACGAGATTTCGGTTTCAATTCTTAAAAAGATTGTGAGTGATGAGAAATATTCATGGGACGACAGTAAAGAATATGGAAACAATCTGGAGTTTGCCCTATATCAAAAGTAGCCACGATTTGCAAGAGTAGGCATGTTGATTAATACATATTTACGATAAATTTATACATTATTTAGATTGCATAAATAGGTTTGGCCCGGTATAGAAGGTATAATTTTAGGTAACAGTGAAATAATAGGCGAGTAATAGACTTTTTTATGAGGGGGCTTCATGGAAACTAATAATCGTCTTACAAGAAGCACTTTCTTTTTTATATGGGCGAATTGTTTGGACCGGGGCTTAGAGTTGTTTGCACCGCTATTACCGGAAAGCGCCGAGGTGCTTGCAAGATTACAAAAATGGATAGCGAATTTAGGCTGATTTAGCTTAAGCATTTTATAATAGTATATAGCTAAGGACAGGGATAAAAATCTCTGTCATTTTTTATTTTGGGTATGAATATACTTAAATCAGTGTAAAATATATTGTTATAAGTGCAAATGCCATAGGCAGTAGTTCGGTGTGATAACTTATATGTATGAAAAAGGAGGAATTAAAATATGTTGAAAATAGAGCATTTGACAAAAACATACGGGGATAAGAAAGCTGTAGATGATGTGACACTTCACATTAAGGCCGGAGAAATATTTGGCTTTATTGGCCATAACGGTGCAGGAAAAAGTACTACGCTTAAAAGTGCAGTAGGAATTCTGAGATTTGATGAAGGTAAGATTTTTATAGACGGAAAATCCATAATGGATGATCCGATCGGTTGTAAGAAGGAGATGGCATATATCCCGGATAATCCTGATATGTATGAATTCATGAGCGGGATAAAGTACCTTAATTTTATTGCGGATGTATATGGAATTTCATCATCGGAGAGAAATGAAAAGATTCATAAATATGCTGATATTTTTGAAATAACTCAGGATCTTGGAATGCCTATTTCGTCTTATTCACATGGAATGAAGCAAAAACTTGCTCTCATCAGCGCATGGATGCATGAACCTAAGCTCATAATAATGGATGAACCCTTTGTGGGACTTGACCCCAAGGCTTCACATTTACTTAAAGAGATGATGAGAGAGCACTGCGATAATGGTGGAGCAATTTTCTTTTCCACACATGTGCTTGAGGTTGCGGAGAAACTCTGTGACAAGGTTGCAATTATCAATCATGGAAAACTGGTAAAAGTCGGAACCATGGATGACGTTAAAGGTGATGACAGCTTAGAAGAAGTATTTCTTGAACTGGAGGCGGTATAAATGCTGAAAACGCTGGTTAAGAAACAGTTATTTGAAGTTTTCAAAGGATATTTTTATGATGCCAAGAGAAACAAAATGCGCTCTAAATCTGTGATAGCTGCATGGTTTGTATTTTTTGCGGTCATCATGGTGGGGGTTCTTGGCGGAATGTTTCTGGCACTGTCTTTGACATTATGCGGACCTTTGATAAGCTGCAATGCCGGATGGTTTTACTTCGTTCTTATGGGAACTGTAGCAGTGCTTCTTGGTAGTTTTGGAAGTGTATACAATTCATATACGGCACTCTATCTTTCCAAAGATAATGATCTTTTGTTATCATTGCCGATACCTGTGAGGAATATAGTTGGCTCAAGGCTTATAAACGTGTACCTTCTTGGAGTAATGTATATTTTAACCGTTACGATTCCTACCGAGATAGTTTACTTTATGCAGACCGGTATTACAGGAGCCAAGGTACTATGTGGGATATTATTTTTCTTTATTATTTCAGCGATTGTTATGCTGATATCCTGCGGCCTTGGGTATGTGATAGCAAAGATCAGCTTAAGGCTGAAGAATAAGAGCTTTATCACGGTTTTTGTGACACTGGCAGCAGTTGCAGCATACTATTTCTTTTATTTTAAGGCCGGCGATTTTATCAGAGATCTCTTGGTTAATGCGCCCATATATGCTGAAAATGTAAGAAGATACGCATATCCGCTGTATTTGTTTGGACTGATCGGAGAAGGAAATATTGTGTGGTGCTTTGTTTTTACAGCTTTATTTGCAGGAGCATGTTTCCTGTTGTGGCACCACATGTTAAAGAGCTTTATCTCTATAGCTACAGCTTCAAGCAAGGTTGAAAAAATTCAATACGTCGAAAAGACAGTAAAAGAAAAATCTCCGTTTGAAGCACTTATATGGAAAGAACTGCAAAAGTTCACTTCAAGCCCTACATATATGCTTAACTGCGGTCTCGGCATTATCCTGATGCCTGCTGCAGGAATACTGCTGCTTTTCAAAGGACAGGTGATCATAGAAGCAGTGGAGCGTGTTTTTTCAGATTATCCGGGATCGGCAACAGCATTTCTATGTACAGGACTGATCTTTATGGGATCCATGATAGATACTGCAGTTCCCTCTGTATCTCTGGAGGGAAAAAGTATATGGATTTCGCATTCATTGCCGGTAAAGCCGCGGCAGGTACTTCTTTCAAAAATGACTTTGCAGATTGTTCTGGCAGCTATTCCTACATTGATTGCGGCTTTATGTACCAGTATGATTGTAGATGAATCATTTATCTGTAAATTGCTTATAGTGATCATGCCTATGATATTTGCCCTGTTCTCTGCTGCAATAGATACTGCAATTGCTGTAAAGGCCCCTCTACTTAACTGGACTAATGAGATGGCGCCAATTAAACAAAGCGGAGGAGCATTTTTGGCAATCCTTTCATTCTGGGGACTTTCAATTCTGTTTGTAGCAGTTTACATGCTTGCGGGCTTCTGTTTTGGAATCGTTATGTATCTGATAGCCTGGAGTGTGTTATTTGCTGTTTTATCGATTTTGATTATTGTATGGCTCTGTACGAAGGGAGCCGGAATTTATTCCGAGCTGGCATAACCGTAATAGGAATTACTAATTTAAAGGTGAAGAAATAATATGAGTGTTTGTATAGAAAAGAATTACAGAAATAACGAGGCTCTTAGAGCATCGTTCAATAAACTTGCGGAAAAGACTTTTGGTCTTAATTTTGAAAACTGGTATCAAAACGGTTTTTGGCAGGATAATTATATTCCGTATTCTATTGTGAATGACGGAGAGGTAGTATCCAATGTTTCAGTAAATGCCTGCAACATGAATTATAAGGGCAAAACCGTGAAACTGATTCAGCTCGGAACAATTATGACTGACCCTGATCACAGGGGAAAGGGCTATGCCCGAATGCTGATGGAAGAGGTTATGAAGGATTATGAAGAAAAGGTAGACGGAATCTATCTTTTTGCCAATGACTCTGTTCTGAATTTTTACCCTAGATTTGGCTTTCATGAGGCAAAGGAATATCAGTATTCAAAAGAAGTAAGTATAATAGGAGAAAATAAAGCCAAGATGATTGCTCTGAATGGAAAGGATGATTTTGACAAGGCTGTTCGAATTCTCGACACCAGGAGCCAGAATGCAGAGCTGTATATGATCGGGAATACCGGATTATACATGTTCTATCTGTCGCAGTTTATGACGGAGAACCTGTTCTATATTGAGGACTGTGACAGCTACGCAGTTGCGGAATTAGAGGATGATACGCTGATTCTTCATACAATTATTGGCGAAGGAGCGGTTGATGAGGTTATAACTTCATTTGGTTCTCAGGTGAAAAAGGTTATCCTTTGTTTTACTCCAAAGGATGTCAGCGGCTTTGAGAAGAGTGAACTGCATGAGGAAGATACAACATTTTTTGTAAAAGGAAAGTTCTTCGAAGAAAACCGAGATCAAGAATACATGCTTCAGGCAATAACACACGCATAATGATTACGGAGCATTAGTGGGACGGTTTTCACATTCAGAAGTACGGCAGGAGATCAATATGAATAAGGTTTTGGATAATTTTTTCGTGGCAGATGAGGAGTACAAAAACCAGCTTGAATCCTATACTATCGGCGATACTTTGTTAGCCATAGCATTCTATGCAATCTTTATGATTGTTTACTATATTGTTGGGAAAATCTATTATCAAAGTGGTGCGTATTACGTAACTATTGTCAATCTGGCCTTTATATTACTGCCGGTAGTTCTTTGCTTTCGCAATTTGTCAAAGACCGGCCTGAGTGCAAGGAACCTTAAAAAGTCGCTCATTGTTTCATTCATATTGGGAATGGCTGTGTTACTGGCTATTTCAATTATTCCGGGGATTATCGCACATGCGGAGTTTTTGACGGTCAGTCAGATTGCATATTACATTTTCTACTTCTTCGTTATTATAGGATTTAGCGAAGAAATCTCTTTCAGAGGATTTATTCAGCCAAGGCTGTTTCCTGTTTTTAAGCGGGAGTGGCTCACTATTTTAGTAGCCGGGCTTTTGTTTGTTTTAATGCATTATCCATTTCAGATGGCTGCAAGAGGAATGTCGTTTGTGGAATACTGGCCTGAGTTTATTGCAAGTGCGCCATTTCAACTTTTATGGCACTACGTGTGTACATGGCTTTACAGACGTTATGGAAATATCTTTGGAGCAACGGTTATGCATGGGTGCGTTGATATGAGTATGGGTATATTTGGCTGAGTTATATCTGACATAAAAAACTTTTTAAGATTTTTCTTGAAAACAATTTTTAATCATATTAGCCTTTTCTTAGGACGTCCAAATCTTTCTAAGAGGAGGCTTTTATAGTGAATAAAGAACAACTATACACATACATTTCAGGGAGCACCGGTAATGAGAGCAACATCTGTCAGATTTTTGCGATAAAAGATGGTGATAAAGTATATGACGATTGTTGGCATGGGTTTAAGACTCTGGATGCGATGAATGTAAACTCTGTGACCAAAGGTGTGATGGGGCTGCTTGCCGGAATTGCACTGGATGCGGGCTATATCAAGAGCCTGGATCAGAAGGTGATGGATTTTTTCCCGGATTATACTGTAAAGCGAGGAGAGAAAACTATCTACGATGTTACAATAAGGCATCTGCTTACAATGACAGCTCCGTATAAAGGTAAGTCAGAGCCTTGGAAAAAGGTGTGTACTTCACAGGACTTTACGATTGCTATACTTGATTATCTTGGAGGACGTAAGGGAATTACCGGAGAGTTCAAGTATGCGACGCTTGGCATTCAGATCCTGGCAGGAATAATTGAGAGAGCATCCGGAGAGAAATGCATCGATTTTGCCAACAGAAACCTGTTTGAGCCGCTGGGACTTCCAAAGCGAATACCGCACGGAGACAGTTCCAAAGAGGATCAGTTTGATTTTTTCATGAACAAGAATCCAAGAAAATACGAGTGGTACTCTGACCCTCAGGGCAGCGTTACCGCAGGCTGGGGATTATGTATGTCAGCAAAAGACATGGCTGTGATCGGTGCAATGGTTCTTGATGGAGGCCTGTATAACGGGAAAAGAATAATCTCTGAAGAATACTTAGAAGACATGCTGGCACCTCACATTAAGCTGGGTGAGCGATTTGGTTACATGAACTACGGCTACTTATGGTACAAGCCATATGATGACAGAGAGGTTTATGCTGCTATTGGTGACAGCGGGAATATCATCTATGTAAACAAAGAAAAAAATGTATCTGTGGGAATGACAGGCACATTTAAGCCCAGGATCTTTGACAGAGTGGAATTCATAGAACAAAAGGTTTTGCCGGCCATAGAATGTACTGTATAGGTTTATATTTCAGTTTTATGTTCTTGGGCAATAAAGGTTAGCTTTAGCTTTAGTGATAGAAACATAATATTTGGAGAAGATTTTACTGCTACAAGAGAAGAAAATGAGAATAGGGGCAGTTGAAATTTGGATACAATGCCTTCTACAAATATGAAAATGGTTGATTGCAGCAGTTGTTTTTGGAATATATCTTCTGCCACAAGTTAGAAAAGAAAAATATGCGGCAGTGGGATATAGACATAAAGCGACTGCTACAAATTAGAGAAATAGAGAAAACGGTAGTCATATAATTCACAAAGCGACTGCTGCAAATTCTCAAAATAGAAATAGAGGCAGAAAATTGCGGCTAAAATAGTATGCCGCAAAGAGTATTACTTGAAATTATGGCATAAAATATAGACTTTATTATCGTGGTAATTGCTGATGTAAAGGAAAAAGTAAGAGCACATAAATCAGTGTAAAACAGACCCAAATAAGTGAATAGGGTCTGTTTTTTCTTTGTTGACATAAAATGATAATAAATCTAATATATCAATTAGATATATCATTTAGATATATCTATTAGTGCAAATCAAAAGGAGATTACAGTTATGCGACAAAGAATAAGAAAAACGACTCTACTAATATCATTACTTCTCTTCCCAATTACAATGTGGTATTTCTCGCCCTACATAATCATAAATGCGGCGATGGAACATATTATAAACGGCAGCTTCATTGTGTTTGTAGCGATGCTGGTATTTTCGATGTTTTTCGGAAGAGTCTGGTGCGGATATCTATGCCCCGCGGGAGGGCTTCAGGAATGCGCGCAGCGGATAAATGATAAGCCTGCAAAACAGGGGAAACGTGATAAAATCAAATATGTGATATGGATTATCTGGATATGTACAGTGATTGCTACATTTGTGATGGGGAAGAATGATGTGACCATTAACCCTTTCTACATGACGGATCATGGCATATCAATTGCAAGCATATACAACTATGTTATTTATTACGGCGTTATATTTTTATTACTGTTGCCTGCGCTGATCCATGGCAGAAGAGCGGCCTGCCATTACATCTGTTGGATGGCGCCATTTATGGTGATAGGCAGCAGTATAGGCAGATTCCTGCATCTGCCACAGCTCCATATTGAAGCAGACAAGGACAAATGCATTTCCTGTGGAAAGTGCAGCAGAGCTTGCCCTATGGGACTTGATGTCAAAAAACTTGTGGCAGAGGGAAAGAATGCCAAATGCAGCGAGTGTATTCAGTGCGGCGCTTGTGTCGACGAATGTCCTAAAGCAGTTCTGAAATATAAGCTGCTTTGGAAATAATTGCTCTTAGAGGTAATAACTGCTTTTGAAGTAAATCGTCACGAAAAAAATCAGGAGAAAAGACATGGCAAAAGACAGGAAGATAGATGTTGTTATATTAGGTCTTTTATCCCACGAAGACCTTACCGGATATGATATTAAAAAGAGGCTGGATGGAGCGATAGGCTTTTTCTGGAAAGGCAGCTTTGGAAATATCTATCCCGCGCTGACTGCAATGGAGAAAGAAGGACTTGTTTCAAAAAAGAAGAACTCTAAGACCGGGGGCAGGGAGAAAATACCTTATCATATCACCAAGCAGGGAATCAAGGCTCTTCAGGCATGGCTACAGGAGGAGCAGACTTCCAATGAACTTCGATATGAAACTCTCTTGAAACTATATTTTGGTGGGGCTGCAGATAGGAGTCTTGCAATCAGGAATATCCAAATTTTTGAGGAGGATGTTAAGTGCAACCTGACAGTACTAAACATGTATAAAGATAATCTGGAAAAAGTGCTGGATGAAGAGGATCACATTTTCTATTATCTAACAGTGACTTTTGGAATTGACACCTACGAGGCGTATCTTAAGTGGTGCGCCAAGGCAAAAAAACTTCTGAGAGATGGTTAAGATCTGAATCAAAACAGATAGCGATAAGATAAATCAGTGTAAAAATAGACTAAACAAGTGTAAACCAAGTTTTTTCTCATCTATAGAGTATAGTTACTATACAGTATATAAACTATACATAATATGGCTCTACGCGTAACGAAGTAAAGGAGAGAAAAACGATGAACAGCAAAATAGACTTTATAAATGGAAAAACATACAAGTCACTGATGAAAATGTTTATGCCGCTGTTTGCAGCGATGACACTTACAATGATCTACAGTATGGTCGACAGCTTGTGGGTAGGAAATCTCTTGGGAGAACATGGAATGTCGGCACTCACGGCAGGAACCGCAATAGTGAGTTGTTGGTTAAACCAATCCTTACTATCATGGGAACTCCTCAGCAGGTCTTTGCCGATGCTGCCCTGTACCTGAGCCTGTATCTTATCGGTAACACAGCGCTTTTCCTGTATATGCAGTTTACTTCAATTTTCAGAGCCTTTGGTGATCCGTCGTTCCAGATGAAAGGGATGATCTTAACAGCAATCTTTAATGCAATCCTGGATCCGGTATTTATCAGGATGTATGGACTTGCCGGCGCTTAGTTCAGCCATCATGATCTCTTTTATCACACCCTTTGGAATCGATGCAATAGCAGGATTCGGAGTTGCCAGGAATCTTGAGCTTATCATGTTCATGCCTACAACAGGAATGTGCATGGCTATAACAGCCATAGTTGGACAATGCGTCGGAGCTAAGCGATATGACAGGGCAGGAGATTATCTTAAGGCGGGGCTTGTTCTTGGAGGCAGCCTTATTGCAGCAATCAGCGTTTTGGTAATTATCTTTTCCGGACAGCTCACAGCTCTTTTCGGGCAGGGTCGTGGTACAGCAGAAGTCGTAGCTGTGTTCTTTAAGATAATAAGCATTGGCTATGTGTTATATATGCTTACAAGCTGCATACAGGGATATCTTACCGGACTTGGGAATCCCTCAATGGCGATGGTGCTTCTCGTTCTCTACTATGTAGTAATCAGAATACCGGCGGCGGTCATTTTAAGAAGTGTCTTTGGACTTCATGGCATCTGGTTTGCGTTCCTGCTAAGTCATATCCTGGCGTTTATTGTTGCGACCATTATGGTACAATTATTGAATAAAAAACACGACACCATAAGGGGACCGCTATATGAAGGACTATAAGGAATTAGCCTGGTTAATGGAACGTATCATCCATAAGTACAATCAGTTTGAGAAAAAACCGCAAGTATACTGCAAGGATATAATCCTGACACAGCCTGAGATTCACACTATAGCTATAGTTGGAGACTACGAAGGAATAGGTATCACTCAACTGGCTAAGATGCGTGGCATCACCAAGGGGGCTGCATCTCAGATGATTTATAAGCTTGTGGATAAGGGACTTGTAGAGAAGAGAGTGTCTCCGGACTCGGATGCAGCTGTGAGCCTTTACCTTACAAAGAAAGGGAAAAAAGCGAGAAGCGAGCATCGAAAGCTCCATGAAAATATGGGGACTATGTATGAGAAAATGCTTGATCAGATACCGGAGGAAACGTTGGAGAGCATGAAGCAGTTTCTAAAAGCATTTGATGACGCACTGGATAAAATGTGAGTGGCTTTTTAGTCACCACATTTTTTATAGCAAATGAGTATAGCAACTATACAGTTTAGAACTAAACATATAAGGAGAAAACAGAATGAAAATATCACTTTGCCCGGTGGAAGAAGAAATCCTCATATTGAGGTAAATGAGCTTATCTATTCATGATAAATCAGTGAAAAACAGTGCATTATTAGTGAAACTTAGTAATGACTTTCTTTTCTGAGCATATAATAATAGTTATAACAAAGGCTGTTTAGCCGGTGAGGCAAAAACGGGACAGCTATTTGATTGAAAAGGAGTAGCAATGAGAAAATTTTATGAGAAGAATAGGGTATGGTTTGCTGTATTGTGGATTGTTCTGTACTGCGTAGTTATGACCAATCTAAAAGGGAATTTCGGCTATCAGAGCATAGCAATGTTTCTTGGCATAAATGCCTTTGCAGTGGGAATTACTCTTTTTGTAAAGATGAATCACCTTGAAAAAGAGTGTGGAATAGCCTCATGGCCAAGAGACATCGGAAGATTTCTGTTCTTTATCCCTATGTGGATACTGGCAACCGGGAATCTATGGGATGGCTTTGCACTTTCCTACCTCGGAATAGAGATGGTTTTCGCAGTACTGTCCATGATTTTAGTTGGGTTCGTGGAAGAGATGATATTTAGAGGATTTCTTTTTAAAGCAATGCTGTCAGAGGAAAGGACATCCGTTGCTATAATTGTTTCTGCACTGACATTTGGTATGGGGCACATTATTAACCTGTTTGCAGGACAGACAAGCTTTGAAACTATCCTGCAGGTAATCTTTGCTGTTGCCTGGGGATTTATTCTTACGTTTGTTTTTTATAAGAGCGGAAGTCTTTGGCCGTGCATAATAGCTCATTCAATGATAGATGCTTTTTCATTGTTTGGAGCAGACAACGCACTTGTGGATCAGATTTATATTGTAACTACCATTGTTGTTGCGGTAGTCTATTGCATATATCTTGCAAGGATTAAAGTGGAGACCAATAATGAAATTCAGTGATAGCTGTGCTAAGTGCATGTAGGACAGGCAAATTATGAATCCTTCGCAGGGGAAGGCAGACATGCCTTTTATACGTTTCTGTGTAAGTGCAATCTTTTTATAAATAGGTTTAACGTTCCGAAGCTGACGGGGATGTTTGTTGAAGAATGAATAATACTGCTTCGGGAGTAAACAAAGGAGTATATGAGAATGAAGCTGTTTTTGTTGGAAGATGATGATGCCATAGGAATGGGGCTAAAGTATTCCCTGGAAAAAGAGGGCTATGAAGTCATCCATGTGAGAACTAAGGCAGATGCGCTTAAAACATGGAAATCGAATACTTTTGATATGTGCATTTTGGATATCAATCTTCCGGATGGAAATGGGTATGATGTCTGCAAATATATCAAAGAAAAGGAAGATACACCGGTAATCTTTTTGACAGCAAGTGATGCTGAAGTAAACGTTGTCATGGGCCTGGAGATGGGGGCAGATGATTATGTGTGTAAGCCCTTCAGGATTAATGAGCTTATGGCCAGAATCAGGACTGTCCTTAGAAGGAGCAGAAAAAGTGCGGCATCTTCCGGCTCTGAGGAGAACGGAATTCTTGAGATAAAAAATGTTCGAATTCATACAAATGAAGCCAAGGTTGGTGTGCTTGATGAGTCTTCAGGAAAAGAGGAAACGGTCGAGCTTACAGCTTTGGAATACCGGCTTCTTCTTGCCTTCTGCAACAACAGAGGAAATGTAATGTCAAGGAGTCAGCTTCTTGAAGATATGTGGGATGTGAGCGGAGATTTTGTAAATGATAATACGCTTACTGTTTATATAAAAAGACTAAGGGATAAGATTGAAAAGGATCCGACAAATCCTCAGGTTATAAAAACAGTCAGAGGACTTGGATATATTGTGGAGAAGTAGGAAAAGAAGTGCATTTTAGACATTTAACAAAAAAGTAACTGGAATAGATGGACTGGGGATTGTGGAATGTTAAAAAACAAAGATTTTAAAATTTTGATAATTGCAGCAGCTGTATTTACAGTTGCTGCTTCCGTATGCGGATATGTGATTTGTGGCATAGCCGCATTTATTTTATTGATGTTATTGGGATTTGGATTACTATGGGTTTTTGCCATTTTGACCAAGCGCAGATACGACGATATAGATGCTCTTAATTCATATCTTGTAAATGTGCTTGCAGGAGATGAAGCTCCGGGCATACTAGATCAGGAAGAGGGTGAATTGTCTCTTCTTAAGACGAACATCTATAAAGCTACCTCAACCTTGAATTATCAGAAAGAACTTTTGTCCAAAGATAAGGTGGCCTTGGCGGGTGCAATAGCAGATATCAGTCATCAGCTTAAGACTCCGCTGACATCCATGATCGTCATGAATGATCTTCTTAAGACAGAGGATGATAAGGAAAAGCGAGTGCAGTTTTTGCAGACACAGTCTAATCAGCTGAACAGAATGAACTGGCTTATTCAAACACTTTTGAAGTTGTCCAAGATTGATGCAGGCACGATCACCATGAAACCGGAAGAAGTAAAAGCAGAGGCTCTGATTCAGGAAGTGATAAAGCCTTTTGAGATTCAGATGGAACTTAAGAATATTAGCTATTCATGCAAATATTCAGCTGATTCAAGATATGATAACGCACCTGCAAACGACATTGATATTAAGTGTGATATAAATTGGACAGTAGAAGCTCTTCAGAACATTGTGAAAAACTGCATTGAACATATGGATGACGGAGGTGCACTATCAATAAATGTAAATGACACAAATATTTACAAGGAAATATCCATTGAAGATTCCGGCTGTGGAATAGCAGAAGAGGACCTTCCTCATATTTTTGAAAGATTCTATAAAGGAAAAAACGCAGGAAAAGACAGTGTAGGTATAGGTCTTGCTCTAGCCAAAACTATTATTACCGGTCAGCACGGAGATATCATAGTGGAGAGTACTGAAGGCGAGGGAACAAGGTTCTCTGTGAGATTCTATAAGACGATTATTTAAGAGACAAGACTCGGAATATTACAAAAATGTAATCAAAAAGTCACTTGATTGTAAGTTGAAAATAATAACCTATTCTCATGAGCAACAAATGAATGAGAAGGGAGACAAAAGAAATGAACATTTTGGAAATCAGAAACCTTTGCAAAGTATATGGAACAGGAGAGACAAGAGTTGATGCGCTTAAGAACGTCTCTTTTGATATAGAACAGGGAGAATTCGTGGCGATAGTTGGCCCCTCCGGTTCAGGAAAATCAACGCTGCTTCATATCCTTGGCGGAGTAGACGTTCCTACATCGGGAACCTGTAATATCGCAGGAACAGATATTGGAAAGCTTGATGAGACCAAGCTGGCAATTTTTAGAAGAAGGAACATCGGACTTATCTATCAGTTTTACAATCTTATCCCAATCCTGAATGTGGAAGAAAACATGACGCTTCCGATTTTGCTGGATGGGAAAAAGCCTGATAAGAAGCTGCTGAGTGACCTGGTAGAGAAGCTTGGATTAAAAGAGAGATTATCACATCTTCCCAATCAGCTCTCCGGAGGTCAGCAGCAGAGAGTATCTATAGGAAGGGCACTAATGAATCATCCGGCTCTGCTTCTTGCAGATGAGCCTACAGGTAACCTCGATTCTGAGAACAGTAAGGAAATCATAGCTCTTCTACGTAAGTTCAATAAGGAAAACAATCAGACGGTTATCATTATTACTCATGATGAAAGGATCGCTCTTTCTGCAGACAGAGTAATTACAATTGAGGATGGACAGATCACCCGCGACAGTAAGCAGGAAGGGGTGATGGCATCATGAATATTGTATCAACCCTGACACTAAGACATCTTCTTGGAAACAAGAAAAGATCCGTTGTAACAATTCTTGGAATCGCAGCGTCCACAGCACTTATAAGTGCAATTGTCCTTGGCGTATTTTCTTTCTTTAAGTTTTTTGGATTTATATCCATACAGTCGGATGGAAATGCACATGCCCAGTTCAGTGAGATCACGCAGCAGCAATTCAATGAGCTTAAAGAGGACGACAGAATTGATAGCGTAGGACTCTGCGATATAGAGGAAACAGTAACCGGAGTAAGGCTACTAAGTGGTAAGGATGAGCGCTTCTGCGTAGGAAATACCATGCATGCAGATTATGACTATATGACTATGAGGGTGGTAACTGACTATGATGGACAGCTTCCAAAGAACTCTTCAGAGATAGCAATTGAGGAGCAGTTCCTGATCGACAATGGTCTGGAGAACCTGAAGATTGGTGATACCCTTACCTTTGAACAGGGCTACAGATATACATACGATGAACTGGAAGGGCTCATATACCTTGGTGGGAATTACAGATCAGATGAACAGTTCAAAGCTCTTTCAACCGAGACCTGCACAGTGACTGCAATTCTTCACGGGAATAGACCTACCGGGAGCTGGGACATTCTCCGCGGCTTAGATGAAGGCTTTTTCCCTGAAAAAGATAAGACGCAGGTAATTATCACTCTGAAAAATTGCAATCACACTGCACTTAAGCAGCTAAAGAGCATCGCCTCAGATTATGAAATAGCAAAGTGCGATTACAACACAGAGTATCTCCTTAGCTGTTTCGCTTTTGAGGGAAGTGGCGGTGCATACAGATCATTTTTCGTAATGATGGCTGTTGCCCTTGCTATTGTTATTGCCACATCAGTCATCCTGATCTTCAATTCCATAGGCATGTCCCTCACAGAGAGAATGAGATACCTTGGGATGCTGGCCAGCGTTGGAGCTACAGCTAAGCAAAAGAGATTTTCGATTTACTATGAGGGATTTGTTCTCGGAATGATCGGTATTCCTTTGGGACTTCTATTTGGCTATCTGGGAACAAAGATCACGCTGTCAGTCCTTGGAAGCAAGATCCTTGAAGCTGACATGTTTGTAGGGGCAGAGGGACTCAGAGGAAGCATACCTGTTGTTTGTGAACCGTCTGTAATCGCAGCCATCGTGTTTTTTGCAGCACTTACTATTCTTATTTCAACTTTTGTTCCGGCTATAAGAGCAGCCAAGGTTATGCCTATTGATGCGCTGAGGCAGAGCAATGTGGTAAAAGTAAAAGCAAAGAGCCTTCGTGTAAATCCTATTATCCGTAAAATCTTCGGATATGAAGGAGAGCTTGCTTATAAGAACATAAAAAGAAATGGTGTGAAGGGAAAAGTCATTACCGCTACTATTGCAGTTTCAGTGATCCTGTTCCTCACAATAAACTATTTCTGCAATTCCATAGCAAGAGCCAATGATTATGAGATTAACATTCCATACCAGCTTGTAGCATCCTGCTCGTTTTCCGAAAGTGACAGACTCCGAAGCGCCATAAGCGAGATGGAAGACGTAGATGATGTTTACAGCGCCAGCATGATCCAGTTTAGGTTTAAAAAAGCTCCTGAGTCACAGATAGAACTGGCCAATACTGATATTGCTGATTCGAAGTTTCTTTTGCCCGGATTTGCAGATCTGTATTTTAGCGGAATGGATGTTGTCATAGTTGATGATGAAGACTTTAACAAGATCCTTGAAGACAATGGGCTGGACAAAAATGAATACTACGGTGATACTCTGAAGGGCGTTTTGCTTAACGATTATTTCAGGGAAAAGAAATCCAGTGAAGTCTTTAATGATGGAATCTTAGGACAAGTTCTTCATTACGACAAGGTGCAGGGGTATCCACCTGCAATAGAGATTGCAGCTTTTGTAAGATATGATGAAAATAACAAGACCTTTGATCTATCACCTAAGGGCAACATCGCTGCATTTGTACCTGTTTCCATGTATTATGAGAAGGCAAAAGAAGTACTGCCGGAAGATAAGCTCACTATGGATCTGGGGGTTGAAACAGCTGATCATGAAGTGGTTCATGACAGAATTTACGCACTTTTGGAAAGCGATGGATATCACAGCTATTACTGCGGAGACCTTACAGATGCAGTAAAGGCTATGGATACCATCACACTTATGCTTAAGACCGCTATGTATGGGTTCACAATTCTTCTTACACTGATCGCTATCGCAAATATTGTGAACACGATCTCAACAGGAGTGCTCCTTAGGAGAAAAGAGTTTGCAATGTACAAATCAGTAGGCCTTGAAAACAGTGGCTTTAAGAAGATGATAAGGCTTGAAACGCTTCTTTACGGAATTAAGGCACTTGTTTGGGGAATTAGTATATCTCTTTTGCTGAGCTACCTTATGTTTACAACTTTCGACACAAGGCTGCACACCTTCAATCCGGATCTTCTTATGTACGTTGTCACAACGATCGCTGTATTTGGTATTCTGGGACTCAGTATGGCTCTCAGCATCAGTAAGATCAAGGATGACAACATCATAGAAGCCCTTAAAGAGGATGCAGTATAAATAAAAAACGGAGAAACCAAAACTATGCAAATTTCAGACATTGATAGAAGAATTCGATGTTAAACACTATGTCTCATTTGCGCAGTTGCAGGTAAGATAATAAAACTGTTTTTGAAAATTAAATAAGTGCAGAACAGCCCCAAATCAGTGTAATGATGGGGCTGTTTCTATTTTGGCTGTATATTTCCGGTATGAGATATTCATTTAAAGAGGTATAAGAAAATGAGGGAAAAGAATAAAGTATTTGGAAGTTTAAAATTTTATATAAGTGCTCTTGCTATAGCTGTGCCGATAATGCTTCAGCAGCTCATACAGAGCATGGTTTCACTGATAGATAATTTTATGGTATCGGGACTTGGCGATATATCCATGTCAGGAGTTAACGTGGCAGGACAGGTGCTTTTTATTTTCATGGTATTTGTCAGCACAATTAGCATTGCAGGCGGCATTTTCCTGACTCAGTTTTTTGGTGCGAAGGACAAATCCGGAATGCAACAGGCCTTTCTTTTTAAGGTGATAATCAGCTTCGCGGCAATGATTCCGTACTTTTTGGTTTGCCTGGTATATCCCAGAGAAATACTTTCTCTTATGTTAATTGGAAATACGCAGGCAGAGCTCATTCTTGATGAAGCTGTAAAGTACATCAGGATTATGTCACTTATCGGAGCTCCGATGACACTTTCAGTATGTATTGCAAGTTCACTTAGAGATATGGGAAAAGTGAAGACCCCACTTGTCGTGACCGTTATAGCAACGCTCACAAACACAGTGCTCAACTACCTGCTTATTTATGGCCACTTGGGATTTCCTGCACTTGGAGTAAGAGGAGCAGCTCTTGCCACAGTAATTGCAAGGACCCTGGAGTTTATAATTTTTGCTATTATATATTTTAAGGCCAGTCCGGAGTTTGCTGTTAATGTTGGCAGAGACTTTAGAATTGATGGTAGTATATTTAGAGATATATTTAAAAAGGGCGCTTTGATGCTGTTCTGCGAGATGACCTGGGTTCTTTCGGAGACCTTAACTACAGCTATCTACAATGGTAGGGGCGGCGCAGATGTGGTTTCCGGAATGGCTTCAAGCTTTGCAATAGGCAATCTTTTCTTTGTTGCATTTAGCGGAATATACTCAGCAACAAGTGTCATAATCGGCAAGACACTCGGCGAGGGCAATCTAAATAAGGCACGCAGGGAAAAGACATGGCTTTTGTCAGGTTCTGCTGTTTTTGGATTTGCCATGACTTTCGTGGGTTTTGCAACTACGTTTATTGTACCGATTGTTTATGTAAGACTTAGTCCCAACGCCATTACAATTTCCAGAAACATGGTAATACTTATGTCGTTCTTCATGCCTGTATGGGTATTCATTAACGCTCAGCAGGCAGTTGCAAGAGCAGGCGGCGATACAAAGATGGGCGCCTATGCAGATGCCGGAATAACGATAATGGTAATGCTGCCCATGCTGCTTTTGCTCGGCAGATACACTAATATCGGTCCCGTGCAGATGTATCTTTGTGTAAAAATCCTGGACATTGTAAAGATTGGAATATTCCATCTTTGGCTGAAAAAAGAGCGCTGGCTCAAAAATCTTACCGTGGAGCACTCTAATCTGGAACCGGCAAAAGCAGGGTGAATGAGAGGATTGGAATGGAGGAAAAATGCATGCTAAGACTAAGACCATATAATAAAAATGATGCGGAAACAATTTTAAGTTGGACAAGTGATGAAACTGCATTTTACAAGTGGACAGCAGGAGTACTTGGAAGCTTCCCTCTTACAGCGGAACAGTTTAATGAAGTAAGCAATCTGATGGCATTTACGGCAGTAGACGATGATGAGATAGTCGGCTTTTTCACAATGCGAAGACCTACTAAGTCTCATGATGAATTAAGGTTTGGTTTTGTAATTGTAAATCCTGAAATCAGAGGCAAAGGCTATGGCAAAAGGATGCTTCAGCTGGGGCTTGTTTTTGCAAAAGAAATATATGGTGCAAAAAAGGTGTCTTTGGGTGTATTTAAGAACAACGAGCCGGCATATTATTGTTACAAAGCAGTTGGATTTAAAGATCTTCCGGATACCGATACCTATGAGATAAACGGCGAAACCTGGGATTGCCTGGAACTGGAAATGAATTTTTAATAAGAGGAAAGACAGACTCATGGCAGATAGGAAATACTTATATACGGAAAGGGCGCACTATATGTGTCCGAATATGCATTTTGGCATCATGGCAGAGATTGGGGCGGGGTTTGATGCGAACAGGATCATCGAGGGTATAGGTGTTCTTAAATCAGCTCATCCGCTTATGACAAGTCTGATAGCAGAGGAGCAGGGAAGTTCCGGGATATATTATGAGGAGCATCCGGAACTTGAGATTCCGGTAACCATAAAAGAGGCAGGCGAGAACTGGCAGACCGATTATGATGCGGTATCTTCAGCCGGGTGGAACGTTCAAAAGGAGGCACTGCTCAAGGTCTTTGCTTATCCTTCTGAGAGCGGAGCGAGGGTTCTTTTTATAACTCATCATCTTCTTTGCGATGGAAGAGGACTTCTCCAGTTGGTGCAGGAGTTTGCGGATTATTATTCGAACGGTGCTCGGCCGCAATACGCCTTCGAGAAGCTTATGGAAAGTCTTGATGATCTTCCAAGCGGCAGTGACCTTGGGCTTATCAGCAAGATGCTGATAGAGAATTCCAATAAAAAGTGGCGTAAAGAAGCTCATAAGGTTAGCTACGACGAGTACCTTAAGTTTGAGCGTGAATATGATTCAAAGCAGGATATAAAGCGCGAGATAAAGAATGTAGACGGAGAAGAGCTTGATACGCTCCTTGATTTATGCAGAGGAAATGGCGTATCGCTCAACGACTATCTTATCGCCAAGATGATGATCGATGAGGGTACAGATAAGGTGGTCATAGCTTCCGACATAAGGAATAAGATTAAAAACTATAAAGAAGGTGCTCTTGGAAATTATGCTACTGCATTTGGAGTGGTGGTTAAGAAGAGAAGTTCTGAGATCATGGAACTCGCCAAAGCCGTAGATCATGAAGTCAGGAACATCATCAGTAAGCCCGATAGAGAGATGCTCGTTCTCTCGTGCTATTTCAATATGGATCCTGAGCTTCTCGATGCCATAGCTATATCGACTCTTGGAAGCTTTGATAGCAAAGCCGGCAGATTTGTCGGCAGCAAGATGTTCGGCTATGAAAAGCGTGACGGCCATTGCATCACGAACCTTGGCAGGGTAGAGAGCAGCGTAATAAGAGAGGGCGTATTCATTCCGCCGGCATCTCCGGCAAATAGAAAGGCGTGGGGCGTTCTCACGATAAACAAGAAGATTAGGATCTGTTCGATACATTAAATTGAGAGAATATATGAAAAGAATCAAAATAATACTCAGAAGAATACTTCTGATAATTATGATAGCTACGACGGCTATCTTTTTAATTTTACATTACGATTCAAAAGAATATACCCAGCAAAATGAACAGGAATATATAAACAGAATTTGCAGTATGACACATAACAGGGCTGTTGCTGTAGGAATAATTGACGGCGATGAAGATGTATTTCTGGAACATTGTGAAATTGATGGGAAAACTGTGGATGAGCATACGCTTTTTGAATTGGGGTCGACGACAAAAGCATTCACAGGGCTTGGAATCCTTAATCTTGAGGAAGAAGGTTTGATTGATCCGGATTCGCCTGTCACAGACTATATAGACTGGTTCAGACCACAGTATAAAGGCTCCGATGCTGTAGTCACAGTCAGACATCTTATGGATCATTCAAGCGGGATTCCGGTGTGGACAATATCACTTATCCCGGAGGGCAGCGAAGGTGAGATAACCATAGAGGAGACAGTTAGAAAAATCGCTGATGTTAAACTTGCTCACGCACCCGGCGAAGTTCATGAATACGCAACAATCAATTATGATGTGCTTGCACTTATTATCGAGAAGGTTACTGGGCAAAAATATGAGGATTATATTACCGAGACTGTTCTTAAAGATGTAGGAATGAATGAGTCATTTTTCAGGATTACCGATTCTGACAGACAGCGTATCTTTGCTGGGCGTAAGGCAGGCTTTTTTAGAACATGGAAATATGATGCTCCAACTTATTATGGAAATACTGCAGCGGGTTACCTTGTGTCGGATACTACTGATCTGGTCAAATGGATGAGATATGTCAGGGGAAATATTGATTTTGGCTCTTTTCCGATAACAGACACGAACAATTACTATGCAGGTTGGAATCTATATCCGGAGACTGTACACCATGGGGGAAACAATCCTAATTACAGTACGCAGGTCATTATTTCGAGAGAGCGTGATCTTGGGGTTTTTGTCTTATCTGCTTCTGCCGGTGATATCGCCACAAGAATAGCTGACTGCATTTTTGGGATGCACATGGGAATGAATGCAAAGATTGGACTTTGTGTGTCAGGTCACGAGCTTCAAGACTTCTTATTTGTAATGGGAATACTTTTGATTTTGTACATCGCGTTATTGCTGCAATATAAAAGAAAGAAATTATGCATATGCGGTGGATTATTTATTTTGACCTTGCTGATTTTGATTCCTATAATCTCGCATATTAGCTACAGGTTCATGTTTGTTTGGATGCCCTATAGTTTTGGATTGATGATCATTAGCATATTGGCATTAGCAGCCTGGCTCATTGGTTGTGGGCGTTGGAAACAAAAATGATAACATTCAAGGGAGATATACATGAAAAAAGCATTCAAGGTAATAGGTAAAAGCTATGGAAATAAAACAGCATCAATTACAGTATTATTGACAAAATAGCTTGTTACCAAGTATAGTTGATGAAACAAAATAAACAGACGCCCATTGCTACCGAGTAGTGGGATTGACGTCATTTCTTTACCGTTAGGTCTTAGCAGGTAAGGAAATGGCGTATTTTATTATACGGAGGTTTCTATGAAGTGGATTTATTTGTTTATTGCAGGTGCTCTTGAGATTACGTGGGCTGTAACCATGAAGATGTCGAACGGTTTCTCATTGCTGATACCTTCGATCATTACCGGCGTAGGATATATAGCCAGTGCAGTTTTTCTTTCGATAGCGCTGAAACAACTGCCACAATATGTGTTATTCTGATTGTAGTTGGAATTGCTGGACTTAAGATTTTAGCGAAAGAGTGAGGTTTACCATGTTTAGAAAAATGAGAAGATTTAATCAGCAGATTTCTGATTCAGAGTGTATAGAAATACTGAAGAATACTAAGAGGGGCGTACTTTCATTGATAGGTGATGATGGGTACCCATACGGACTTCCTATAGATCACTGGTACTGCGAAGATGATGGGAAAATCTATTTTCACGGAGCCAAAGAGGGACATAAGATTGACTCCATCAAAGCGTGTGATAAGGCCAGCTACTGCGTTTATGATGAAGGCTATCGTAAAGAAGGTGACTGGGCTCTTAATATAAAGAGCGTTATTACTTTTGGCAGGATTGGCCTTGTAGAAGATGAAGAAAAGGCGCGAGAAATATGCACAGCTTTGGTCAGAAAGTTTACCGATGATGAAGAATATATGGAAAAGGAGCTAAAGAACGCATTACCGCGTGTTCAATGCCTGGAGTTTGTACCTGAACATATGACTGGAAAGTTGGTTAATGAGTCATAAGTGGAAGCGCGTTATATCGGAACGTTAAAGCGGAAAAGCCACTGCATCTTTGTACAGCTTTTGAAGCGTCTTGATAAATGAGGCAAGGCTCTCACGACTATCCGTCTTGTGGGTGCATAGGACGCAGTGAAAACATTCCCTGCAGTCATAAGGGATCCACGCAAATTGCCCGCTATGGTCGTTTAAGAATCCGGGAGCAAGGCAGATACCTTTGCCGGATGCGACATTTACAAGAGTAGAGTCGTGATCGGGACTGTTAAAATACTCGATCTTCCCGGAGGAGATTAGTTTTTGCTGGACGGATCGTAAAGCGTTCGGAGAGCCGCCGCCTACCATGAGGGTGCGTCCGTAGATGTCTTCATCTGTGATGATGTTCTTTTTAGCCAGAGGATCGTTTTTATCGGTAATAAGGTAGATACCAGAATCAAAGAGTTTGTGGATGTTGATTCCCGGGATATGTTTAGTCTGTTCTATAAGTGCAAAGAGGATGTCGGACTCATCCTTTAAAAAGCTTTCCACACCGTTATCGTACTGAAACAGAGGAGTAACCTGGACACCGGGTTGCTCCTTTTCAAATATGCGGATAGCTTCGGGCAGAAAGTATATGGCTTGTCTGACCATCATGGAAACAGTTATGTTGTCCCTGTATCTGGCACTGAAATTCTGTCCCTGTTCGATGGCGCGTTTCATATCCTCACGCATACCGGAAAGATAGGTTACGAACTGCGCCCCGGCCGGAGTGAGTGTGGCTCCTTTGCCGTTTCTTTCAAATATCTTAAAGCCTACCTCATCCTCCAAAAGCTTTAGCTGATAAGAAAAGGTTGGCTGACTTACAAATGTGTTCTCAGCCGCCCGGCTGAAGTTAAGGGTATGAGCCAGTTCTATGCAGTAATCTATCTGTTTGGTTGTCATCGATAAATCTCCTTGAAAGTCAGCTATTTAAAAATTAAATCAATTATAGGATATTTGAATTGGATTATTCAAGTGTTTTGCGTGATAATCAAGTCATAGAAACAAAAATAAATGTGAACACCTGTAGATAAACGGAGGAGATTAAGATGGCAAAAACATTGATTACATTCTTTTCAAGAGCGGATGAAAACTATTTCGGCGGAGCAATGAGATACGTAAAGGTCGGAAATACAGAGATCGTTGCAGGTCTTATGAAAGAGCTGATCGACGCGGATACATTCAAGATCGAGATGAAGGATCCATATTCACCGGTATACATGTACTGCATCGATGAAGCAAAGAAAGACAAGCAGAACAATGCACGACCTGAGCTTACAAATTATCTTGATAGTATTGATGAGTATGACACCATAGTACTTGGCTACCCGAACTACTGGGGGACCTTCCCGATGGCAGTCGCAACTTTCCTTGAGAGATATGACTTTACAGGAAAGATCATCCTTCCGCTTTGCACAAATGAGGGAAGCGGTATGGGTTCCAGTGAGAGTGATATAAAGAAATGTGCTAAAGGGGCAACAGTAAAGAGTGGTCTTGCAATCACGGGTTCAAAAGCCGCAGATTCCAAAGATGCCGTAAAAAAATGGTTTGCAGCAAACGGACTGGTTTAAGAAGAAGGATGCAGGATCCATCTGAGCAGAGGGAATGAGCCGATGAATGAGGAAGAACAGATCAGAGAATTATACAGGCTCTATTGGAAATACATGATAGATGGAGATACAGCAAGGATGATCGGATGCAGCACAGTGATCGCAGAGGTTTATGGTGGAGGAAAGGGAAGCTGGAGACTGCAGGGAGATTTTACCTTAAGAAAAGAAAATGGAACATGGAAATTGACGAGTTCAAAGGCGTCAACATATTAATGAATGGAGGATTATGCAATGGAATATGTAACACTTAATAATAAACTGGAATGTCCCGCAGTCGGGATCGGAACCTTTATGCTTTCGCCTGTCGATGCAGAGAACAGTGTAAGAGAAGCACTTAAGATGGGATATCGCCTAATTGATACTGCCAATGCATATGTAAACGAGCGGGCCGTTGGAAGAGGCATGAAGGATAGCGGAGTAAAGAGAGATGAGATCTTTCTTTCCACCAAACTCTGGCCCAGTGAATATGAAAATCCAAATGCTGTGGATGAGACTCTGGAACGCCTTGGGGTAGACTACGTAGATCTTCTTTATATCCATCAGCCGGCCGGCAACTGGCTCGCAGGATACAGACTGCTTGAGAAGGCTTATAAGCAAGGCAAGGCAAAGAGCATCGGTATCTCTAACTTTGAAGGAAAGTATATCGAAGAACTTGAGACGAAGTGGGAAATCGCACCGCAGTTTATCCAGGTGGAGGCGCATCCTTATTTTACCCAGAAGGAACTGCGAAAGACTCTTGATAAGTATGGGATCAAGCTTATGAGCTGGTATCCGTTAGGACACGGCGATAAGAGCCTGATAAATGAGCCGGTTTTTGCCGAACTTGGAAAGAAGTACGGAAAAACTCCTGCGCAGATCATTCTCCGCTGGCATACACAGATGGGATTTGTGGTGATCCCCGGAAGCAAGAATGTGGATCATATTAAGGATAATCTCAACATTCTCGATTTTAAGCTGACAGACGAAGAGATGAGAAAGATCGCTAAACTTGATAAGAATGAGAGATATTATCACAGGACAGATGAGCAGCTGGTCCAGTTTGCAGGATGGAAACCTGATTTTGAAAAGGCATAATGATATGAAGAAAAAAGTGAGAATCTTAAGTCTGTTTCTTACAGCGCTTATGGTAATAAGTCTTAGCGCATGTGGAAGCGCAGATAACCGTGTAGAAGATGGTGCAAAACAGGATAATTCAGTTGCAAACGAGCAAAGCAGGAACAGAACGATAATGCCAGACCTGCATATGCAGGGGAGGTACCTGATCTGTCACAGTATTTCACCATATTTATTGGTGCGCCTGTCTGGTGGGGCGACTGGCCGATGATCATGTACACTTTCTTTGAAAATAACGCGGATCGTCTTGCAGGCAAAACACTAGTCCCGTTCTCAACGCATGAAGGATCGGGGCTGTCAGGCTTTGATAAGAAGCTCTCATCAGCATGCCCGGATGCAACGGTTTCAGACGGACTTGCCATAAGAGGAAACGACTGTCAGAATGATCAGGAGAGTGTAAGGAAAAAAGTCAGCGAATGGATAGCAGGACTGGGATATTAGAGGAGTGAGCTGTTTGAAAAAGAAGATCAGGATCATAATTGATATCTCTATGACGGTCATGATGCCCCTGCTTATGGCATATTCTCTGATAGGAGAGTTGTTCCATGAGATCGCGGGGAGTCTCATCTTTATTCTGTTCATTTTTCTACAGAACAGGTGCCGGTATTCAATGTCACTTAAAGATCATGAGAGGGCAATCCTGCTGACAGTGCATCAGTATGAGCCTACTGAAATAAAGCCGCATCTTCTCAGCACAAATTTTGAAGAAGTATAAGCGGTGATGCGCGAGGCGCTTGGAAAAGGCGTGGAGTGCTGGAATGTTGATCTGAAGTTTACTCCAAAAGGGGTAAAACTTCTGGGAGTGACAAATACAACAGAGGATCTTTTGAAATACTAAATTTAATAAGATTAATATCTGAAATGAGAGAGTCGAGAAATCGGCTCTTTTCTTTTACCCAAAATCAGGGCGCACGATGTCCAGTGGACATCGGCTTTGCGCCGACCGAAGTGGAACGGAGAGGAGGGACATAGATGGCTGGACGGATCCAGGGTATTTCGTGAAGACTAAGGATTCTGTATAATTAAAGGCAGTGAAATTAAGAATCGAGATTTGAAGAGGTGAAGCCATGGCATGGAAATGTCCGAAATGCGGCAGAGAGTTCAGCAGACAAAACCAGGACCATTACTGTGTGAAACCGCAGAATATTGATGAATACATTGCTGCCCAGGATGAGAAATATAAGCCCAGATTAATGGAGATCCGGGAGATCCTTCGTGATGCACTACCGGACGCGGAGGAACGGATCTCCTGGTCGATGCCCACTTATTGGAAAGGTCGTAATATCATTCATTTCGCAGCATCAAAGAAACATCTGGGCATTTATCCCGGTGATGAGGCTACAGCTGTATTTATGGAGGAACTCTCCGATTATGACGTAAGCAAGGGCACGATACGGATCCCCTATGATCAGCCTTTACCGGAAGCACTGATCATAAGGATCGCAAAATGGTGCTTTGAGAACTATTCCAAATAAGGTGTAAAGATGGTATGAAGAACGCAATAGAGTTCCGTTGTATTCGGGAAAACGAACTCGGCCTTCTCAAAGACTTTTTATATGAAGCCATATTCATTCCGAAAGGTGTGGAGCCGCCTTCGAGAGATATTGTAGAGAAACCGGAGCTGCGCGTATACACTGATGGTTTCGGTACAAAGTCTGGAGACAACTGCCTCGTCGCGATCCACGACGGAAAAATAGTTGGGGCTGTCTGGACGAGGATCATGAATGAAAATGATGAGGAATTCATCATGGTATGTGAGCTTTAGAAATTCCAGTTTGTGGGGAGGATTACGTGAAAATAGAAAAAGATGAAATAACAATCCGAGATTTTACGGAAACAGATCTCCCACTCATGTTTAAATGGTTGACAGATAAGAGAGTGCTGGAGTATTACGAAGGTCGTGACGTCAGGTTTACGATGGATACTTTGTCTGCACATTTTTTGGAAGAAATTCCAGATGGATTCAGAATGATCATCGAGTATAAGAAATCCCCCATCGGATATGCACAGGCCTATCAATTGAGTGGTGAATTGTTCGATGAATATGACTATCCTGACGATGGACATATAGTGTTTGCTATGGATCAGTTTATAGGTGAGCCGAAATACTGGAGTAAGGGAATAGGCTCATCT
>NZ_FOBE01000034.1:0-42777 GCF_900109475.1 Butyrivibrio sp. ob235 | reverse complement strand
ACCCAAAGATCAAATGCGTATACATGCTCTGCATCCGTTTCATTTGCTACAAACATCGATGTTAAGGCATAACCGCACCCCAAATCCAGTGTCCTGTTAAAGCAAACGCCTTCAGGTCTTTTGCGAATCAATTCATCAAGCAGCCTAAAGGAATTCGGTCCCATCAAATATTCCTTTGTAAAATACTTCTTGTACATTTCTATACTGTTCATAAACAGCGTCCTCCATAGCACGATATTGGTCTGTTTTTCACTGCTTTTGCATTATGCACATTAATACTTTAGAACGTAATATAAAAAGTTATAAATCCAATCCAGCTTTATGCGCCTGGATATGCTGTAGCTTTCTTGGGATGTTATAAAGCTTCCCATCCTTAATCAGTTTTGCTCCTGTCTGGTGATAATAAAATGAGATTCCGTTCTCTTTACACTGTAACCATACCTTCTCTACCCATTTATAATCGCAGACCCTTGCATTTGCTCCTGACTCTCCACCTACGGAAACCTCCTCGATGAGCGGTCGCCCATCGAAAGTCCTGTATTTTTCGATATATGGACTCAAATCCACCTCAGTCAGCATAGGTTCTATCATCACGGCATGATGGAACAATGGAAGATCCAGATAAACCGGAAGTCTCTTATCCAGCATATCCTGATTCTCACAGGTAATGGCTATCGTAACATGCTCCCATCCGTTCCCCCATCCTGCAGGGAGATGATCTGCAATACGCTCAGGTCTTTTAGTAATCATAAAGAATGTACAATCTGAACGCTCATGCATCATTTCCCAGGCATCTTTTCTCCATCCATCTGCATCGGGATGAAAGAAATCTGAAGAAAAACATGTATAAATGTGTGACCCGCATGGAACCTTATACATGCCCTTATACTGTCCTGACCTTAGTTTTCGTATTGGGAGATTAAAGTTATCTGTCTTATGAAGGACTGTAGGGTCCTTTCCTATGGACTCATCTCTCCGGTAAACATAACAATGTAGGCACCCTGTGCTTGCTCTGGTGCATCCATGCCACAGATTCCAGTTAAGTGCCAGCGGAGGCCGTGGATCATTGTGTTTTTCCTCAAAAAACGATAATTGCTCCATCATGAAAACCATCCAGTTAGATATGAATCACTCCCCACTATCCCAAAGTCACAGCTCAAATGCAAAGATTTTCATCGTAACTATTCCTTCTTTCACTCCGCAGGCCAAACATCGCCTATATTAAGCCCTCTATCTATAAGCCATGCATCCTCTACAGATACAAACTTTGTCTGGCCCTCTTCGTTTTCAAGTGTTACTGAAACCTTTGGCCTTTCTCCGGGTGCGAGCTCCTCGCAGCCAAAGTCCCCATCAAAAAATTGCTTTATCTTCCACATGAGTATTCCTCAAATTCTTCGTTTATCAGATCTTCGCTTGCTGCCATGCCCTGAAGCGTCATGGTAAGCAGCTTATCAAGTTCCCAGCCAAGCTGCTGCGCGCCTCGCTCAATTACTTCTCTGGAGCAGCCTGCGGCAAAGCCCTTGCTCTTGTACTTTTTCTTGAGAGACTTAAGTTCCATATCCTTGGTGCTCTTGGACGGTCTCATGAGCGCCGCTGCCCAGATAAGTCCGGTAAGCTCATCTGCTGCAAAAAGAACTTTCTCCATTTCGTGAATGGGTTCCACATCTATAGTTGTCCCGCATCCAACAGTTATTCCATAGCCATGCGAGCATACAGAGTGAATAATGTCGTCACTGACACCACCTTCTCTTAGGAGTTCAGGAGCTTTCAGGCAGTGCTCTTCTGGATACAGTTCAAAGTCTATATCATGCAAAAGACCTACAATCCCCCAGTACTCTGCTTCATCAGAGTATCCCAGTTCATTTGCATACCACTTCATAACAGCCTCAACTGTCAATGAATGCTGGATATGAAATGGATCCTTGTTATATTTCTTTAAAAGTTCAAATGCCTCATCCCTTGTGATCATACAGTTCCTCCTCACTTCTTTTTCTTTGGAGCCGGAAGTTCATCATACATTGCTTCAAAAAGCTCTTTCAGAAACTCCTTATTATCAACATCATCCACAAGCAGCATCTCTTTTGCTCCTTCATAAGGAAGCTCCAGATCAGCGTCAGGCATCTTGTCTATGGCTGCCTTTACGTTCTTTACAAGGAAGCGGTCATCATAGATACCACCAACGATCTTGCCACGATAATAGATGATGTACTCGCCCATCATTGCCTTATATGTTATTTCATCAAGCCCCGAAAGCTGTTCTAAGATAAAATCCAGATACTCTTTAGTTGATGCCATACTTACCTCTTTCACTCATGTTTCTTAAAATAATAAATAAACTCGTTATCACGTCTTGCTTCTGTATACCCAAGCTTAGAATAAAATGCATTTGTTCTGACATTCCAAATGGGCGTATCCAACGTGAATTCCTTTGCATCTGAAAACATCGCCTCAATTTCCTGCATCATGTAGATTCCATAGCCTTTACGGAAATGCTCTGGACTTACAAATATCCTTCCGACGTTCAGCTTGTCTTTATCAGGAAACAGAATAGCTCCGCCAACAATCAATCCATCATCGGTTAACTTGTACAAATGATTTGATCTGGCCATCTTGGTATGATAAGGCACAGACATATATCCAGGAGGTCCACCTGCTGAAGGTGCTCCGACCTGAACATCGCTGTCAAAAGCTCTTTAAGATATTCCATTTAGTGTCAAAGCATCAGAAGTGCTTGCTTTTACAAATTGTAGACTCATGTTCTTATGCCTCTTACCCTCTACTTAATCATTGCACGCTCTGTGTTTAACTCAAAACCAAATTTTCTATACAAGCCATCTTAAGGAGTCTTTGGATATCTTCCATTTTCATATTCTCTGCGCCATCTATTATTCTGTAATCCATCATCCTTCGTATCTATACCCAGTTTCCAAATAGTATTCTTCAAGAAAATCTTTCATATACTCATGCCTCTTTTGGGCCATCTCCTTAGCTGCATCAGTATTCATTTCTTCTTTTAACAAAAGAAGTTTATCGTAAAAATGCTTTATGGAGTCTGACAAGCCCCTTCCAGCCTTCCCGCCATATGCAAATGTTCTGGCAATCCCTATCGCTCCAATGGCATCAAGTCTGTCTGCATCCTGGACAATCCTTCCCTCCAGTGTTTCGGGCCTTCTGCCTCTGTTATGGCTGAATGACACGGAATTAATAATTTTGCAAATCTGTTCTACCATTTCTGACGGAAGGCCTTTTTGTTCCATAAATGATCTGGCATTTGCATTGTTTTCTGTGCTGAAAAGCTTATAATCATCAGCGTCATGTAATAATGCAGCTAATGAAATTGCAAAACCATCTGCCTCAGGGTATGCTTCCATAAGTATCTGAGCGTTGTAATATACCCTCATGGTATGATCTGCTCCATGCCCATCGGAATTCCCTGCAAACAGCTTATTAACATACTCTATTGCTTCACTGATTATCATGTCACTGCTCATTTAAGTCTCATCCTTCATCAATCTTTCTTAATGTATTACAATAGTTTATCCAACTCACAAAGAAGCTTCTACTCCTTTACATCAAGTAAGTCCTTAGCACGCTTAAGAACAGGTACTTCCCTATTAGCTACCAGTCTGCCTAATCTTGTACTACTGCACTTTTCATATTCTGCAAGTGCTTCATCATAGTGAAGCTTCAGTGTCGAAAGATGAAAATCCTCTATTTCATCCTGTGTCAGGTGTTTATCACCAAAAGATTTAACTCTGCAAAGATAATAATTATTGATGTTATGCCTGTGAATCAGATTGTAATAATCGCTTACTACTCCAATCTTACATATCACTTCAACCTCAGCACCCAGTTCCTCAATAAGTTCTCGTCTGATCGCTGTATCGAGATTCTCACCAGGCTCAACCCCACCTCCAGCTGTCTCTATTAGTGTTGCTTTTCCAAAATCATCATCTCTATTTGCCCTGACAAAATAGAAATTATCATCACCATCCACCACTATTGCCCTGGCTATCATTCTGTCGTGGTCAATTGTTGTAAGTGGCCATTCCTTATCTTCCAAATTCAAATGCAGTTCTTCATCATTCATGCTTCTTGTACCTCTTATATATTCTGGTATAAACAAATGGCAGCACAGGCACGCAGAGGATGCATCCGACTAGCATTACCATTCCTGCCAGTTTCATGCTCGAGAATGCCAAAAACGTACTAAACCACATGAGCAGAGAGAAAACAATCCACATTATGCCGTTAGCTCTGTTATATGCCTTTACATCTCCAATCTCATCTTCACCAACTGTCTGGCCTGACCAGAACCACATAGGTTTCTGTCTTCTCCAGGCAAAGATTCCAAGTCCTGTAAGTATTGCGCTTACAGGAACCATTATTACAAGCCAAATAATCAATGCCCCATACACACTCCTCCATAATCTACAGTTCTTTTTTCATATAACCACATGTAAATGGAAAGAAATCAAATTTCTTTGTCCCCACATGAACGGCTCCGTTATCCTCATACCACTTACGAAGCCGCGTATTCTCTTCTACTATTCCGATATTCATCAGACTACAGCCTTTGCTTCGGGCGATTTTAAAAGAATGCTCCAATAGCTCTTTCCCTATTCCCTTATGTCTGTACTCTGGTAATACAGCAAGATTGTTCAACTCGCACTCATTGTTATCCTGAAGGAGTAACGAGTAATATCCGCACAGTACACCGTCTACCTCAAACACATACATCGGTCTATGCTCGCCATCCATGTGCCAGTATAGTCTCTCATCGGTAGTTGCAAATGCAGTAAACCTCGGAGCATTTTCCTCTGTAAAACCATATTCATCAGCAACAGTCTTAAAACTCTTTTTTATAATATTGGCACATAAAGAGATTTCTTCCCGCTTAACCTCTCTGATCATTCCATTAAGCATCTTGAACATATTGCATCTTCCCCAGGATTCATCTTTATAAGAAAATGCATTTTCTGTAACACTCCGCTCAGTAAATCCAGCCTTCTGATAGCACTTCTTTGCTCTGATGTTTTCGGAAAAGACATTTAGATGAAGTGCTTTCGCTCCTGTTTCTTCAAAAGCATATTGCGATGCCAGCTCAAGCATTTCCTTTGCAACACCTTTTCCACGCAGCAATGAATTGACCACAATAAACTTCAGCATGCCTTCTTTAGTCTCATCATTTAATGAATAGCAAAAGAAACCCACATTATTGCCGTCATCAAGGCTTGCAATAAACGGAGTATCTCCCCACTTCGAGTGCATATCCTCAAGAACCGCTTCAAAGTTTTCTTTCTCAAGAGGATATTCAAAGCGGCCTGCACACCACATAGCGTGTGTCCTTTCATCATCTATCCAGCTTTTAATATTGTCGAAATCCTTAGAAGGTAAATATTCCCTTAGCTTCATATTCCCACCAAAACTCCACTTCAAATACGGTACTCAAACCATTCGTCATCTGTTCTGACAAAACCTACGGACTTAAACATCCGCTGGCTTTGAGTGTTAAAAGAGTAAATGTTAGCTCTAACTTTAGTCATACCTTTTTCTCGGGCAAGTTCAATCATATTCAGTATGCATCTTCTGCCAATGTGACGGTTTTGATACTCCTTACAGACAACTATTGCAAGCTCTGCATTATCCCTAAGAGATACATCCCCCACAAGTCTGCCCTGATACTTTATGTAGTAGCAGTTACCATGGCTACTAAGAAAATCGTACATAGCATGCAGAGTATCAATATCATATACGTGGTCTACATTATCGACCTGCTTGCAAACATCAGGGTCTTGATACCATTTAAAAGATTCCTCATCATTTCTGTAATATGGAATAAGGTCTATATAATCATCGACTTTGCGATTTAGCTTAAGTTCAAAAGTATCCAAGCCATCCTTTTGGCCTTTATATTCAAAGCCATACTTACCTGCGATGTGCTTTGTAGCTTCCTGTTTAGGACTACACTCAATAATTGCATTTTTACCGTCAAGCCTTATTTTCTCTATAAGCATTTCTGTCAGTTTGCCTGCAAATCCCTTACCCCAAGCAGATTTATTCAGAATCCACCCAATTTCATTAGTATCCTGTTCATACTCGTGGTAGATAACATAACCAATGTAGTTACCATTATCATCCTCTGCAGCATAAATTAGAGGCTTTTCTATCAGAGCTGCTTTTTCAAGAAATGCCTTTGTCTTGTCCAATGTGTAAGGCGCTTCTATATATTTCATTACTTCTGAATCCGATAATGTCCCATACAGATTCAAAAGATCCGATTCTGTCATTATTCTGATGTTCATCCCAACTCTTGCTTTACCATTTCAAGCATTCTTTTATCTCTTTTAATCATAATTTCATTGAAATAATCAGCGCTGGAATACGCTTCGTTAGTTGCAATAGCCTCATCTATGTTCACTATTCGCAGCTCAAATCCAGCCTCATCTTCATATACATCCAGGTCCTGTCCGACAACTCTATCCTCGACATCACAGAAGTAGTAATAATTCTCCTGTTCAAAGATTTCGCCATCCTTTAAAGTGCTCTTCTGTCTTCGCAATACACTTCCATATTCCCTGATAGATTCAGGAATTACGACAAGGCCCACTTCTTCCCGAACCTCTCTGATGAGAGCTTCTTTCTTATCTTCGTCATCATGGATTCCTCCGCCCGGAAACTTGTAATACTTCTCTTTCTTGCTGTAAACGAGAGCTATCTTATCATCTTTTATAATGATGGCCCTGGCTGAAGGTCTGCGAAAAACTGTATCTGTTTCTTTATAATCCTTAAGATCAATTTCAAATAACTGTTTCATACTCTTTTTATCACCACTTATATATCCTCACAAAGCGCTATTATTTCCCGCTTTCTGGGCTCTACATTTTCCTTATACTCAACAGAACATAGTCCCAGGCTATTTACTGCTTGAATCTCCAAATGACCATAAAAATGCTCGATACTTTTAATTATTCGCTCACATTCAGGCATGCTTGGCCCAGTCCTCAGGGCTATGGCATAACCTCTTTTCCCTGGCCTAATCGTTGCATGTGGCTCATGGGTATTACACCATGGAGTACATCTGTCTATGAAAGCCTTGTATTGTCCAGGAATATCAGCCCAGTACGATGGAGAAACTGAAACTATCACATCTGCAGCATCAAATTCATCCATGATTACCTGAATATCATCCTCTATCACGCACTTAGCAGTGCTGTGGCACGAACGGCATCCTTTGCAAAAACTGAAGGTATAGTCATCAATACAAATGCTTTTCACATCATATTTCTTGGACAATTCCTGTGAAACAATGCTTACTATTTCCGCTGTAGCTCCGTTTCTGACCGGGCTGCAGTTGATCACTAATGCTTTCATTCATCTCTCCATCTTAACGATACTTGCTCTGTCGTTCTCTACTGCCTTTCGATACTCTATCATTAATTCAATACCTCATAGATATTTATTCACATGTATATCCTGGTCTTTTATATAAATACTGATCATCCGGAACAATGTTTTTATCCCATACTTGTTCTTTCCAGCTTTCCTCCGGAATATCTTTGATTGCAACAGAAATGCTCGTAGTCTTGCATCCAAGTGTCTCAGCGATTACTTCCGCAACTCTTTCCGCGCATTCTTTTTTCTGCTCTTCTGTTCTTCCTGAAAAGCACTTAATTTCAACGTGTGGCATTATCCTTTTCTCCAACTTCATCAACTGGCTTTAGAACATGTTGAAAAAAGAAGTTTCTTTTCCTTCTTCCTTTTTGCAGCACAGAATATTTCCCTGAATAACCGGCTCTGTCCTGTCATAGTAATCAATCTTATAATCTGATAATACCGTTCTTACAGCTGTCAATATTGCCCCGTGAGCTACAATCATTATTTTTTCATCTTCAGCAAAATCATATTTATCCAGCGCTCTTTGAGCTCTTTCACATAGCTCTGAAATTGTTTCCATCTTATATTTGGGATCTTCCAGATTAAGCTCCGGATACCATACTTCACCCTCCAGAAGCCCACAATCTCTTTCTATGAAATCATCGTCAAATACAATTTCATCCTTGAAGCCTGTCTTCTCAGCTATAATCTCAGCGCTTTGCTTTGCCCTGTCCAAAGGACTGGCAATCAATCTGTCAAATCTGACTTTGTCTCTAACCATCTGATCTGCAAGGTCCTTTATTTGCTGAATACCTACATCGTTCATAGGGATATTCATATGCCCTTGCATTCTTTTCTCGTTATTCCAATCTGTCTGTCCATGTCTTACAAGGTAAAAAAGCATTTCTAAACACCTCCAAAAAGCATAGTTCTAATATATCAGAAAAAAGAGCCATCAGACAGCAATTATTCTGTCAAATGGCTCCTTCCCATCAATTTGTAGATTCACAAATCATTTATCTTTTCCCAGCCTGTATGCATCCTCCGGATATCTGCTTCTTTTTGTCATAGATGGAGTGCCACATCCATATCCCAGAATCATCCCTTTATCCTCGAAATTGATATAGCGGACAAGAGTTTTATAGTGCGATACCAGGGCTTCAAAAGTCCAGTCATCCGCATTCCATGCCACTGTAAGAAGTGCTGATTTTAAATGCCTGCTGTTTAAGCTGCTGTTATAAGCACAGAACCTGTCCACTACAGTTTTTAACTGCGCACTCATGCCATAGTAATATAGCGGTGTCGCAAATACCACCATATCTGATGACAGGAGCTTTTCCTTAATATCTTCAACATCATCTTTCTGTACACATGGTCCTTCATAACCACAGGCTACACACCCAATGCAGGGATGTATATTGGCATGGCACACATCTATGACTTCACATGTATGACCTGCCTCCTCTGCTCCTCTATTAAATTCATCCACAAGAATACTTGTTGATCCTTTTCTGTTTGGGCTTCCCATAAGTATAGTTATCTTCATAAAAATCATCCTACCTTCTTATTTGTTGATACCATTAACTTCCAACCACTTCTGAATATCATCCGAGAGTGTAGAGCCACCTGAATAGTGTACCGATAATCCTTTGCCCATGTCTGCATCAGGCGCAAGCTTTGCTATCGCCGTAAGACTCTGTTCCACCCATCTTCGTCAAAATTCTGCCCGGATGTGCTGCCAGATATCATATTGATCACAAGTCCTATGATTATTGCCACCATAATGAATACCACAGGCAATAGCGGATTCTTTTTATCTTCTGTTTTCATCTGAGAGTTTCTGCATAAGACCGCAGCTTCGGTTCCAATAAATCCCCAGAATAAAAGCATTAGGACATTTTCAACAAATACCAATATTCCTGCCTTCTCATAATCAAGGAAAGCAAAGGGAACACGGAAAAAAAGATAATCCGGCATTCCGTTCCTAATGAATAAAAACAATCCAATGCCAGCCACAACACATAATGCTGCAGATATCACCGTCTTCAGTTTGTCTGTAAGGTGTAGCCTTGCAAACATTACCGGAATATGCATTCCAAGATGCAGTCCCATAAGTACAAATGCCCAGTGTGACATGGACAGATGCATCCTTCTGGCAAAGGAAACCTTCGTCATTCCATACAGAAAAGGTACTGCATGACCACTCATGGACATACCACAGAAAGCAGTCATGGCAAAGGATAAAAGAAGGGCTATGTTCACTACTGTCGTTATTATTCTGTATGGATTGTATTTACCTTTGAATAACGCACCGTACCACTTCCTGTTAAGGAGCTGATGGATAATAACGAGCACCGTCATGCCAATTCCAATCCACTCATGCAATGCTTCGCCTGTAACCTGATAAGCCATCAGACATAATAAGAGGACGGTCATACAGACATCCACTATTCTTTTTAACATGATATTTTGTTTTCTCTGCATGTTCCCGTCCTCACTTCCTCACTCTTTCTTTACTGCATGCCATCTATCCAGGATCTGATCTCATCCTCAGATGCTCCTGCGCCAAAACGCTTTCCATCAATCCATGTACCACTTCCTGCATTATCTGCAAGATTCTGACCACTTCTTCCTATTCCACTGCTGCTTGAGGTGCAGAAAGGTATCATTGTAATGCCATCAAAGCTGTAGCTCTCCACAAATGTATCCATGATGCGCGGCTCTTCTCCCCACCAGATAGGGTATCCAATATAGATTGTTGTATATCCATCCAGCGATACTGCATCACTTCCAATCTCAGGTCTTGCCGCTGAATCATTCTGTTCCTTAGTTGAGCGGCTGTTTGAATCGTTCCAGTTTAGATCTGCATCTGTATATTCCTGTGCAGCCTTTATCTCATAGGTATCTGCATCTGTGATTCCTGCAATCTTTTCCGCAACACCCTTTGTGGTTCCGGTTGCTGAGAAATATACTACAAGGACACCACTGTTTTCCTTGGAGCTACCAGTCTCTTCCGAAGAAGTATCATCCGCACTTTCATCATTTGTGTTTGAAGCAGTTTCACTTGTCACGACCTGCTGTGCTTCCTCTTCAGTATTATTCGCAGTTTCTGTTTCCTGTGAACTCTCAGCCTGTATAGTCTGAGCTGTATCACTCGCCGCCTGACCCTCGTTATTCCCACATGCCGTAAGACCAATAGCTAACAAAACAGCTGCAAGTACTGCCATCTTTTTCTTCATTTTGCGTCACCTTTCTATTTCAGTTTGCCATACTTCCTTTGCAAGACGAAATACCGCCCATCCCTTTGGCCATCCTACATACATGGTGGCATGGGTTATGATCGCTGCAATCTCTTCCTTTGTGACTCCGTGAGCCTTCGCATTCTGAAGGTGATATGAAAGCGATGAGTCTGTGATGCCTGATGCCATAAGTGAAACCACTGTAATAATGCATTTGGTCTTAACATCAATCGCTTCCTCATTCCACACTTCACCAAAGAGTACATCATCATTTAAGTGTGCAAACATCGGAGCAAACTCACCAAGCTGATCTCTTCCTGCTGTCTGTACAATTTTCTCGCTCATTGCGTTTTACCTCACTTTCCAATTTTCTGGTCTCCGGTAGACCATACATGTTTCTTTGAAGCATCACTTCTCTTATTCTGTGCCATAACACCTGCAAGCGGATGTGGCACATATGGCTCTTCGAGATACTTCAGTTCATCATCCGTAAGTTCAATGTCCACAGCCTTTGCTGCCCCTTCTATATGATGCAGCTTGGTCGCACCTACCACAGGAGACGTCACCCTGGTAAGGAGCCATGCAAGGGATACTTCTGTCATGGTCACACCGTGTTTCTCGGCAAGTTCTGCCACACGGTTTATTATCACAGCATCCTGATCCGCTGTAGCATCATACTTAAACTTCGCATAGGTATCCTGGGCAGCTCTTTTGGTATCCCCTTCGCCCGCCTTTCTGGAAAGCCTTCCGCTTGCCAATGCGCTATAAGGAGTCAGTGCGATATTCTCTTCTTCACAATAAGGCACCATCTCACGCTCTTCTTCACGGAAGATCAGATTATAATGCCCCTGGATCGAAACAAACTTTGCAAAGTCCTCTTTTTCTGCCAGAGCATTAGCCTTTGCAATCTGCCATGCGAAGCAGTTTGAAATGCCAATATATCTTGCCTTGCCTGCTTTCACGATACGGTTCAGTCCATCCATGATATCGTAAATATCCGTATTCCAGTCCCACATGTGATAGATATACAGATCCACATAGTCCATCCCAAGATTTTGAAGGCTCGTATTTATCATGTTTTCAATATGCTGCTGACCACTAACTCCTTTTTCAATCTCTTCCGGCGTCCTTGGAAGAAATTTAGTCGCAACAACCACATCCTCGCGCTTTGCAAAATCTCTAAGTGCACGTCCTACATACTGCTCACTTGTTCCGCTCTGATAAGCGATTGCAGTGTCATAGAAATTAACTCCCAGTTCAAAACCTCTTTTAATAATTTCTCTGGAATGTTCCTCATCAATCGTCCAGCTATGCTGTCCTTTTTGGGCATCACCAAATCCCATACAGCCCATGCATATACGGGATACATTTAAATCTGAATTTCCAAGCTTTGTATATTTCATTATCTGACTCCTTTCCGTTTAAAGTACTTCATCAAGCCACTTTTTAATCACAGCTTCATCCGAGCGATTGATCTGTGTGCCTTTTTCCCACTTCACATCACCCTTTACATTCTTATGGAGTTCTTCGTCACTTCTTCCTACACCGCTTCCTCCGGATGTGCAGAAAGGAATGACTGTCTTTCCACTGAAATCATAGCTTTCAAGGAAGGTCTCAATGATTCTTGGCGCAACTCCCCACCAGATAGGAAATCCAACAATCACCTTGTTGTAGGAATCCATGTCTGATACTGTCCCTGCAATCTCAGGTCTCGCAGAAGGGTCATTCATCTCAACACTGCTCCTGCTCTGCTTGTTCATCCAGTTAAGGTCATCATCTGTATATATTTCTTTTGGCACTATTTCAAAGAAATCTCCGTCTGCGATACGGGCAATCTCTTCTCCTACTTTTTTAGTTACACCGCTTGCTGAAAAAACAGCCACTAAAGTTTTTCCTGTCATTTTTTGTCCTTTCTTCTTATATAAAACAAGCCTCTGACCATAAAAGGTCAGAGACTTGAAAAATCAGTTCATCTTTCCACAGTTTCCGACCTTTTCTCCGGTAACGAAATACTCATAGGTCGGGAATTCAAACAATACCGGCTTAAAGGTATGATAGTTGATCTTGCCCTGCTCGTTTAAAACTGCTTCATCAGCATAGGTGGCAAGGATCTTGCAGATAAAGTGGTCGAAGTTTTCAAGTTCATAGTTACCATCAACCTCACACTCGATAGAAACCTTGGCTTCATCAATAATAGGTGCTCCGTTTTCGCCCATTGTCCATGCAAAAGCCTCAGACTTATCTTCTTTATTTCCGCTGATTGTTCCCATCTTATCCGCTTTTGAAAGCCATGATTCATCTACCACATTTACTGAAAGCTTTTTATTCTCACGGATTCCCTTATTGATATAGTGTGCCTGTACCAACGATACCATCAGATGACTGTGTGCCACAGTTCCTGCCTGTGCAACAAGAGTCCATGTGGGTTTATCATTTACCATTGCTCCAACCACGATCACAGGACATGGATATAATGCCAGTGTTGCTCCGATATTTTTCTTTGCCATATTATTTCATCTCCTTTTCCCAAAAGCGGATCACATTAAGTTCCAGACTATCAGCTACATTTTCAAGTGAGGATACTTCCTCATCTGTAAGGGTGATATTTGCAGCCTTCACTGCATCAAGCACCTGGTTTTCTTTTGTCACACCGATAATAGGAAGGGTTCCCTTTGCTATTGCCCATGCAACCGGGATCTGAGCCATTCCTACACCATATTTGTCTGCAAGTTTCTTAAGCTCTTCATTAAGGATCTCCAGCTTATCAAGTACAGGATTATAGATCTCTGCCCTTGCAGAGCCTTCCGGCATAGGATGCTTTGTATCATACTTGCCTGACAATGCTCCCTGCTCAAGAACCATGTATGAAAAAAAGGTAATGTCATTTTCTTTACAATAATCCAGGATCCCTGAGTCTTCTGATGATCTGTTGATCAGGCTGTAATGGTTCTGTACCGCTGACAGCTTAAGACCGTGAGCCTTCAGGATCTCATTTGCCTGTTTGATCTCAGAAAGGTTATGGTTAGACACTCCAAGAAGAGGCACATTGTCCTTGCCTTCAAAGTACTTAGCCAGTTCTTCCGTCCACTTTGGTGCACCAGACACATTGTGGATCCAGTAAACATCAAACCTGTCCAGATCCATAAGACCAAGCTGCATCTCTATCATATCCTTCATTGCAGAAGCTGAAGATGCATCTGCACACTGTGGAGTAAACTTATCGGAAATGAAGTAAGACTCCCTTGGCAGCCCTTCAAGAAATCCTGCAAGCACCTTCTCTGATGTTCCCATGCAACAAGAGCGATCTTAGGTAAACTTGCCATTTTAGTTTTCCTCCTTGAAATTAGTGTTTTTATTAGTCTGCCTCGCTTTATAAAAGCTTCAGCAGGCAGTTATTTGTTATCTCAAAAATGGACTGATATACATAGTCCACATTTGCCTGTTTCATGGCTTCCCTCTGTTTATCCGTTACTGCGGTATAAGGATAAATACCAAACATAAAAGGGAAGAATACATATATAAAATCCTGAATCTCCTGCACCGATTTCTCCGGACAGAACTTTGTGATTATCCTGCATACATTTTTCATAGACTCGCCATAAGCTACCTTAAAAGATGTAAGAAGTTCAGGTCTGCTGTTTTCCTCCATATCATAGTTATTCATGGAGAGAAGTTTTAGCAGTTGCTGCCTGTTTGCTATGGATGATGCAAGCTTGTTTGCAAGCTGCTCCTTGGAAAGCTTCTCATTTTCCTGAAGAATAGATTGTAATTCTTCATTCCAGCGAATGTACTCCCTCTCAAAAAGGGCCAAAAATATTTCCTCTTTTGTCTGGTAGTAGTTATATATTGTCGGTCTTGAGAAGGATGTTTCATTCCCGATCTCTTTAAGAGTGATATCTTTAAAGCTCATGGTCTGATACAGCTTCTCGCAGGCACTTATGATTTCTTCTTTTCTTGCTGCGGTTCTTTCCGGTGATCCTTTTGGCATATATCTGTCTCCTGATTTTTTATTCTGACTTCGTGTCAATATGAATTATAATCATTTTCTGACACCGTGTCAATATATTTTAAAAATAAAAAAAGGACGCATAAACATTAGTGCTTATACGCCCTGTGTTATAACATTCATCTTAGAAATATCCGAGCCCGGATATCCATGCATTTACAGATTCCCTTACGCTGTCCTGATCATTCTGTGCATCAGTATTGGGTCTTTCATCCTCTGATTTCCTTAACAACTTTAACAGCTTCTTTTGTCATATCCTCAATCTTATCAAAGGCGCATGATTTAATAAGATCACCTTTGACCATCCAGCTACCACCACAACATGCAATTCTGTCATAAGAAAGATAATCTCTCATGTTCTTTTCATTGATTCCACCTGTTGGCATGAACTTAATGCCTGTGTAAGGTGCTGCCATAGCCTTGATCATTGCAAGACCGCCTGCCTGTTCAGCGGGAAAAAATTTAAGAACCTTGAGGCCTCTTTTTACGCCCTGCGCTGCCTCTGAAGGAGTAGCTACTCCGGGAAGCACTGGATACCCTTTCTCAAGACAGTAATCCACAACCTCAGGATCAAATCCCGGGCTAACAATGAACTTTGCTCCTGCCTCAATGGCCTCATCCACCTGTTTTGTTGATAAAACAGTTCCTGCTCCAACCAGCATATCCGGAAAATTATCTGTCATTATTTTAATTGCATCAGCTGCAGCAGCTGTTCTGAATGTCACTTCAGCACATTTTAAACCACCTTTAACGAGTGCCTCTCCAAGAGGTTTTGCATCCTCCACTCTATCTATAACCACTACCGGAACCACTCCATATTGTGATAGCTCCTCAATAATATTGCTCATTTGATTCTCCCTTTAATATCTTCTTATTAGTAAATTATTCTTAATCCGGTATTATGGCTGTTTACCGATATAAGCCAAAATACCGCCATCAACATAAAGTATATGTCCATTAACAAAATCTGATGCCTTTGATGCAAGGAAAACTGCAGGACCTTTAAGATCATCTGACTCACCCCATCTTTCAGCAGGTGTCTTGGCAATTATGAAACTGTCAAAAGGATGTCTTGAACCATCAGCCTGTCTCTCCCTCAGCGGAGCTGTCTGTTCTGTAGCAATATAGCCCGGGCCGATACCATTGCACTGAATATTGTAGGCACCATACTCCGATGCGATATTCCTGGTAAGCATCTTAAGACCACCCTTTGCTGCCGCATAAGCTGATACAGTCTCTCTTCCAAGTTCTGACATCATTGAGCATATATTTATAATCTTACCGCCACCTCTTTTTATCATGGACGGAATGACAGTCTTAGATACGATAAACGGAGCCGTAAGGTCAACATCGATAACTCTTCTAAAGTCACTTGCTTCCATCTCCGTCATGGGCACACGTCTTATCATTCCTGCATTATTGACGAGGATGTCTACTTCACCCACTTCCTTCACAATTGTTACATGAAGCTTTTTCACGGCTTCCTCATCAGTTACATCACAGACATAACCTTTAACTGAATCGAAAAGCCCATCCTCTTCATAACTCTTAAGTCCTCTGTCCACAGTATCCTGTCTGCTGCAGTTAAAAACAACCTTTGCTCCAGCCTCAATATATGCCTTAGCAATCGCATAACCTATTCCATAGGCAGCACCGGTAACCCATGCCACCTTACCTTTTAATGAAAACATATCTTCGCTCATTTCATTTCTCCTCTATGAACATTCACATTACATAAGATCTGTCGGCTTCAGATTATCCATATCGTCAAATTCCTGGTTTTCTCCGCCCATTGCCCATATAAATGTGTAGTTTGAAGTACCTGCTCCTGAATGAATTGACCATGAAGGTGATATTACTGCCTCTTCGTTTTTCATTACAATATGTCTGGTCTCAGTAGGTTCTCCCATAAAATGGAATACTACCTGGTTCTCAGGTATATCAAAATATGTATATATCTCCATCCTTCTCTCATGAGTGTGTGAAGGCATCGTATTCCATACGCTTCCCTCTTCAAGAACCGTCATTCCCATACTAAGCTGACAGGTTTTCAAAACATCCGGATGAATAAACTGGTTAATGACTCTCTTATTGCATTCGGCTGTTGTTCCAAGAGGACGCTTAACAGCATCCTTAAAAGTAAGAAGCCTTGTCTCATAAGAACAATGTGCAGGAGCACTTACCATATAAAACTTAGCCGGTGTATCCTTATTGTCTGATGAAAACAGAATCGATTTGGCTCCCTTTGTGATATAAAGGCAATCTTTATGATCAAGGGCATATTCTGTTCCATCGACCTTTATCTTACCTTTACCACCAATATTGAAAATGCCGATTTCTCTTCTCTCCAAAATATAAGAAGTTCCGAAATTGTGATATACATCTATTCCATCATCAAGGGCTACTTCTCTCGTAACCGGCATACAGCCAAAGGTAACCATTCTATCCACATGTGAGTAAACAGCCTTTACCTTGTCAGCCTCATAAAGTCCTGTTATCAAAAACTCTTTTCTGAGTTCTTCTGTTGTATATCTTTTTACATCTCTCTGATTTGCAGAATATCTAATATCCATACCTTTTCTCCATACCTTTTCCTATTATCTCTGTACTCTTGCGCCTTTTCCGCCCATAATAGATTCAACTTCACTCTTATCAGCCATTGTTGTATCTCCGGGAGTAGTCATAGCAAGAGCTCCATGTGCCGCACCGTAATTAACAGCTGTTTCTGCATCGCCAGTGGTCATCAGCCCATATATAAGACCGGAAGCAAATGAATCTCCGCCACCTACACGGTCCATAATCTCAAGACCTTTGTAGTCCTTGGCCTTATAAATCTCACCATCCGCAAAGCACAACGCACTCCAGTCATTTACTGTTGCTGTCTTTACCTCTCTTAATGTAGTCGCAACAGCCTTGAAGTTAGGATATGTTTTCACTACCTCTCTTATCATCTTTTTATAGCCATCAATATCAAGCTTAGCAAGGTTCTCATCATTGCCTTCTATTTCGAATCCCAGGCAGGCAGTAAAGTCTTCCTCATTTCCAATCATTACATCAACATACTTAGCTATCTCTTTATTTACTTCCTGAGCCTTTTCCTTTCCTCCGATTGCACTCCACATGGAAGGACGATAATTCAGGTCATAAGAAATAACTGTTCCATATTTACGAGCTGTTTTGATAACCTCAAGCACTGTCTCACATGACTGTTCTGATAATGCAGCATATATTCCGCCGGTGTGAAGCCACTTTACTCCCATATCTCCAAAAAGCTTCTCAAGATCAAAATCTTCAGGCTTTACCTTTGATATAGCAGTATTTGCTCTATCGGAACATCCCTTTGCTCCTCTTATTCCAAAACCTCTCTCTGTAAAATTGAGGCCATTTCTGCACTCTCTGCCTATTCCGTCTGTTTTCATCCATTTAATGAAGGATGTATCTACTCCACCCTGCAGAATCAGATCCTCCATAAGCTTTCCGACTTCATTATCAGCAAAGGCTGTAAGAACAGTGGTCTTAAGTCCAAAACAACGTCTAAGGCCCCTTATTACGTTATATTCTCCGCCACCTTCCCAAACATTAAAATGTCTGGCTGTTCTGATTCTTCCTTCACCTGGATCAAGTCTAAGCATAACTTCCCCTAATGATACTGCATCAAATATTGCATCTTCTCTCAAATTTAAATCCATGATCTCCTCCAATAAATTAACTATTCGCTATTAATACCTTTAAGTTTTACTCCGAATCAGAGCGTTACTCCATCCTTAAATATGGATATTTCTCTATACCCGGCGTCTTCCTGCCTGGTTTTTTGTCCACTTGCAACATCCAAAACATAGTCCAGGAGTCTGTCCCCTGCTTCATCCAGAGACTCTTTTCCTTCAGCTACCTTTCCTGCATTGAAATCTATCCAACTGCCTTTCTTCTCATATAGCGCAGTATTCGTTGAAATCTTCACTGTAGGAACAGGTGCCCCAAAGGGTGTTCCCCTTCCGGTTGTAAAAAGTATCAGATGTACTCCTGCAGCTGTAAGGTCTGTAGTAGATACCATATCATTTCCCGGACCTGACAATAATGACAGTCCTTTATTTTTTACCGGCTCAGCATACTCCAGTACATCTGAAATCTGAGCACTTCCGCCTTTTTGAACACATCCACAAGACTTGTCCTCAAGAGTTGTAATCCCGCCAGCTTTATTTCCGGGGCTTGGATTTTCATATACAACCTGTCCGTGATCCACAAAATATTTCTTGAAATTATCAACCATACAAACTGCTTTATGGAACGTGGCGCTATCCTTACATCTATTAAAAAGAATTGATTCAGCCCCGAACATCTCAGGAACCTCTGTAAGAACAGTAGAACCTCCCAGAGAGATAAGTCTGTCAGAAAATCTGCCAACCGTTGGATTGGCAGTTATTCCTGAAAGGCCATCAGAACCTCCGCACTTCATTCCTACAATAAGCTCGCATGCATCTATTTCCTCACGCTTGGACTGGCCTGCATAATCCGCCAATTCTTTGAGAAGTTTGCTGCCTTCCTCAATCTCGTCTTCGCAGTCCTGACAGGTAAGGAATTTCACTCTTTCTCCGTTCCATTCCCTGAGTTCTTCCTTGAATTGTTCTGAAGTAAGATTCTCACACCCCAAAGAAAGAACAAGAACCCCGCCTGCATTTGGATGTTTTACAAGTGCTGCAAGGACCCTCTTTGTAGTTTCATGGTCATCACCCATTTGAGAGCATCCGTACGGATGGGTATATGCATATAATCCCTCAATTGATCCCTTTACAAGGTTCTGATTGTCTCTGGCCAATTTCTCCGCAATCCGGTTCACACATCCGACAGTAGGAATAATCCATATTTCATTTCTGATTCCTACTTTTCCTTTGGCTCTCCTGTAACCCATAAAAGTCCTGTTTGCTACTTTAGGAAGCAATGGTATTTCAGGTTTATACTCAAATTTGGAATTCTCAGAAAGAGAGGTTTTGACATTATGTACATGCACAAAACTTCCTGATTTTATTTCATCTGTGGCAATGCCTATACAGTTTCCGTATTTTACTATCGAGGATCCTTCGGCTATGTCATTAAGCGCTACTTTATGCCCTCTTCCAATTGCCTCAATAGTTTTTAACCCATCTTCAGATGCATCTATAATTTCACCCTTTTCCAGGTCTCTAAGTGCAACTGCAACATTATCCAGAGGATGTATCCTGATACTATTCACCCTGAACCTCCCTCATGGCTTCATACATGCCCTTTTCATCTATCAGGGCAAGGTCTTTAATAACTGCTTCTTCAAATCCGGATAGTTTTATGAGCGCATCTCCCCACATCTTCTCATTGGCAATAATATCTCTTGCCAACTTCTCATTATCAGCATCTTTCAGAGCAAGGAACGCATCAAGTACCCATTCGTCATCTTTGATAAGGTATTCATTATTGTCTCTTTCTGCAACCAGAGCGCCTTCCCGCTTTTCATAACCTCTGTGATAAAAAGCAAGAAATGCAGCAAACGAAAATGTCAGTACTTTGGGTAACTCCTTCTTCTGTTCATAATACTCGAGTACTGTGTACATAACTCTTGCCTTCCACTTAGATGCTGAATTCAGGGAAATACTAAGCAGTTCATGGTCAATGAAAGGATTTGCAAATCTGTCTGTAACTGCGGCTGCAAAATCCTCAAGATCTTTCTTATCAAGTCCCTTGAGAACCGGAATAATCTCATCATAGAGAGCCTTATTCATATATCCCCTTATTACATCATCTTTCATGCAATCTCTTACAATATTCTGTCCTGCAAGATATGCACCCATAATCATAGATGTGTGCGCACCGTTTAAGATCCTTACTTTGCGCTTTTTATAAGGATCAACATTATCTACTACAAGTATGGGAAGTCCGGCTTCTTCCACAGGAAATTCTTTCTTAATCTTCTGCGGTCCTTCTATAACCCACGCGCCAAACACTTCAGCCGTATCAATAATATTGTCTTTATATCCAAGCTCTTCACAAATAGCATCAGCTTCTGCTCTCGGATAACCTGGAACTATTCTGTCCACGAGTGTGGAGCAGAAAATATTATCATTATTTACAAAGTCTCTGAATTCTTCAGACAATCCCCACTGATCTATATATTTATTTACGCACTTTAGTAGCTCATCTCCGTTTCTGTCTATGAGCTCGCAGGATAAAATAATAAATCCCGGAAGTTTGTTATTAAATCTTTCATACAGGAACTGTGTCAGTTTTCCCGGAAAACTTGCACACGGTCTATCCTCCGGTTTGCAGGAAGGATCATAAGCTATACCTGCCTCTGTAGTGTTGCTTACAATGAATCTCATTTCGGGATTTTTGGCACAGGCTAAGAATTCATCAAATTCTCTGTATGGATTAAGGCATCTTGAAACACTGGAAATGACTCTTTTGTTATTAACTTTTTGCCCATTTTCCTGTCCCCGTAAATAAAGTGTGTAAAGGCCTTCCTGATCGTTTATCATATCAGCGAGTCCCTGTTCTATTGGCTGACATAAAACAACCTTGCTGTTAAATCCTGCTTTTTCGTTCATAAGATCGATAAAGTAATCGACGAACGCACGAAGGAAATTTCCTTCGCCAAACTGAAGAACCCTCTCCGGTGCATCCTTTAGAAGGTATCCATCGTACCCCTTTTCCCCCAATAGTTTGTAACTAAGCTTCTCCATGTTAAAAATCCTCCTCTCAGATTCCGAAATATCTCTTTGCGTTATAATAAGAAATCCCGGAAACAATGCTTTCCAGTGCCTTCTCGTCATTTGGGTATTCCCCATTTTCTACCCATTCTCCTATAAGATTGCACATTATCCTTCTAAAATAATCATGCCTTGTGTATGACAAAAATGATCTGGAGTCTGTAAGCATACCAATAAAATTACCAAGCAGCCCCAAATTAGCTAACGATTTCATCTGCTCTTCCATTCCTGATTTGGTGTCATTAAACCACCATGCGGGACCATGCTGAATTTTCCCGGGAACCTCAGATGACTGGAAGCATCCTAATATAGTTCCTATCTGCGCATTATCTGCAGGATTCAAAGAGAAAATTATCGTTTTTGGAAGTTCACCTGTTTTATCAAGCTCCGACATAAGCTTTGCAATATTCCCTCCGCAGGAATTATTGGCAATCATGTCAAATCCGGTATCCGGTCCCTCCAGCCTGAACATTCTCTCATTCATATTTCTAAGACAGGAATAGTGGAGCTCCATAGCAATTCCATGCTTGTGATAAGCCTTTCCGAGTGAAAGGAGCAGCGCTGTCTGATATCCTTCTGCCTCATCAAGTGTTATTTCTTTCCCGTTCATTACCTTTGTAAAAGCATTGTTACATTCGGCCATTGTCATCATTTTAAACGGGATATAATCCAGTCCGTGGTCAGATGCAACGCAGCCGTGCGCAGCAAAAAATTCTACTCTTTGTATCAGCGCATCAATAACTTCCTCAGCAGAATCAAGTGATCTTTTTCCAACAGTTTCAGCAAGTTTTACAATATATTCTCTAAAGCCTTCTTTTGTTATGTTGATTGCCTTGTCAGGTCTGAAGGATGGTCTGACCATAAACTCTATGCTATCGTCGTTCGCAATTTTCTCATGCCATTCAAGAGAGTCTGTCGGATCATCTGTTGTTCCCACATATGCCACGTTGCTCTGTCTGATCAGCCCTCTTACGGTCATCCCCGGATCATTTTGCAGCATGTCATTACATTTATTCCATATTTCCTCGGCATTTTGAACAGTAAGCGGCTTGGTGATTCCGAAGTACTTTTTAAGTTCCAGATTGCACCAATGATACATAGGGTTGCCTATCGCTTTGGTTAAAGTTTCTGCAAATCCTTTGAATCTTTGCAGTTCATCTTCCCTTCCCGTTACCATCTCCTCAGGAATTCCGTTTGAACGCATCAGTCTCCATTTATAGTGATCTCCAAAATAGGAACCATCCTCCTGTTTTCCCCCAAACCATACATCTCCAAGAGTTTCAAATCTCCTGTCCTCATATATTTCCTGAGGTGAAATATGGCAATGATAATCAATTATTGGCAATTTTTCCGCATAATCATGAAAAATATGCTTTGCAGTCTCAGTTTGTAAAATAAAATCTTCATCTAAAAAATTTTTCATCTTTTACCAGCTCCCAATTAAAACCTTTCCTATAATACTAATTGCAAATCTTTATTTTTTATATAGCTTTGGGCTTTTAAGCCAACTTATACAACAAGTACAACAATTTTTACAATATTTATGTCCGTCTTCTATAACAGCAGTTTTTTATACGTTTGCATACAATTTCTCCACATACATTCGCGTATCTACCGCATTGTCAGGAGATGTGTTTTCCAGAGTACACTGTATGCACGGCTTGTATTCTTTGATCTTGGATAAAAGAAGTTCATAGTTCAGGTCACCTTTACCCGCAGGTATTGATTTAAGTTCATCTCCGCATAATTCGAAATCCTTCATATGAATTACAGCTATATCATCCTTAAGCAAATCGAAGGTCTTCGTAATAATGCTGTCCTGTTCATCAATATTTCCTGAATAGAGCATGTTTACAGGGTCAAAAATAATTTGAAGGTTGGGACTTCCTATCTCATCAAGCACAAATCTCGCCTGTTCAGGGCCGTATACAATATGCTTCCAGACAGGTTCTATAGCAACTATCACGCCGAATTTCTCCGCAGCATTTACCACCGGCTTCAGATTCTTAATAAATATATCAAGTGCTTCCCGCTCATGATTCGCCGGCTCGTATTTATATTCAGCATTAACCGCACCAGTTTCAGTACCCACAACGCCGCAGCCAAGAATTGATGCAAATCTCATGTGCGCTATATATCTTTTCTTAATCTCATCAAGTTTGTCTTTGTCGGGATGTGCAAGATTTTGATAATTGCCAAGCACTGCAATATCTATATGATTATTTCTGCATAGATTTTTAATATACATGGCAAGTCCGGGAGTCATGGCACTTTCAGTCACCTTGAATTCCTTTATGGATTTGGAAAGCGCCAGGTGAATACAGCTAAAGCCCTGTTCTTTTATTCTGGGTATAAGTTCATTTAACGGTCCATATTCCGCATCATGTGCACGTAATCCTATCTGCATTAATTCTGCCTCCTAACACTCATTACCAGACTATCTGCCGCTTCTCTTATTTTTGAAGCTTCCTCAGGTGACAGGAGTTTTACCCATTTATTTCTCTTTGATAAATCAGGCTCATTCCCCATTTCATCCCTCGAATTGTATTCCGCAAAGAATGCCTCACTCTCCATCGTTTTCATCTCATACCACTCGCTGAATCTTAGTGGGTGTATGGAATTATCGTAGGTGCAATCTATGAATGCCACCTTACCTGTCGGTCTCCAGGGTCTTCCTAACAATACGGTACCTTCCATATCTTTATTCTCACCATGGATATGGCATTCTCTAAACACCATGCCTAATTCTCCAAGATTTTCGGAAGGCGCTGTAACATAGCCGTTAATGTCTTTTTTCCTGTCCATTACCACTATCTCACAGTTATCAAACACCGCATCCGCACCGCCGAATATGAAATCAACATCTCCACAAATCACACAGTTTTTATAAAACTGACGCGTATTTCGCCTGTTTGTAAGCATACGTGGACCAAAGAAACCGTTCTTAAACCGCTCTGTCAAAGGAAGTGGTGCCATAAAAAGTGTATCCTGCCTTGAGCGTATACTGACATTCTCCATTACAACCTCATCAGCATCTGCGTAAATTGCAAGCGCCTGACCTACGCCGTTTCCCCAGCCTGCTGTATTCTCTACGGTCAGATCCTGCACTTTGACCCTTTCTCCGCCGATAAATAATGTCTGACTTCTGAACGTCCCTCTTTTTGTATTATCTTCAAGAAGCTGTTCTGCACAGTCATCATAAGATATGACCGTCTTATTCATTCCGGCCCCTCTGAGGGTTATGTCCTTTTTTTCTATGGACAGTTTTTCTTTGTAGATCCCTTCTGCTATATCTATAACAGCACTTGCCATATACGGCACTGCTTCAGCAGCTTCTCCTATTGTGCGGTAATCCCCCAAAGGACCCACTGATATCCTTATTTTTTCCATCATTTTCCCCGCAATACCGGTTTTTATCCTAACTTTACATTTTCTATGTCACATATATCTGTTTCGCTGATATCCGGCTCCGAGTCCACCGTACCTGTTACTTCCACATCCCTAATGACAAGTTTCTTTGTGTTTCTGACAAATATTCCTCTCCCGCTCATCTTGTCAATGCCATCCATCATGACAGGGACTTCGGGAGCTCTGTCCTTTTCATCCATGTAGATTGCCTTAATGTTCTCAAGCGTTACCTCTTCAACTTTAGATTCCGGAAGTCCATATACCGTGATCAGGCACACGTCAACTCCCGCACATTCGATATTTCTCGCAGTAATATCTTTTATTGACGGAGTCATTTCATTGACTTCCATGAACTCTTTACCTTGACAGTATTCGCTGTGTCCGTCCGGATCACAAAAATAAAACATATTGATGGTAAACGGCATTCTTACATTCTCCATTTTTATATTCTCAAACAGAATATTTTGAAGAATTGACTTTTCACCCCTTCCTCTTCTTGTCTTAATTCTGAGTCCTCTGTCAGTGGAATCAAACAGACATCTGGTCACCTTTACGCCATTTACTCCACCTGCACATTCGCTTCCTACTGTGACACTTCCATGCCCTCTGTTAAGCCTGCAATTCCTGACAGTTATATTTGATGTATTCTTGTAGTGCCTAAGAGCCATGTAATATTTTCCTGACTTAATTGCTATGCAATCATCCCCAACAGATATTGTAGTTCCTATAATGTTCACATCACTGCAGCTCTCAGGGTCAATTCCATCAGTATTTGGCGAATTGTCCGGATTTTTAATACTCAAACCGATCAGATTTATTGCTTCCGAATAATAAGGATGGATTGTCCAGGATGGTGAATTCTGAACAGTTATCCCCTGCATGGTAACGTTACTGCATTCCTTAAGGAATATCAGTCTCGGTCTCCATGCCCCAGCCTTTTCTTTGGGGTTTATCCACCAATCTCCGCTTTGTGCATTACCGTCAATCGTCCCCTCTCCGAATATCTTCACATCATGTACATTAATACCTGTTATTAGTGCGGCAAAACACGATAAAGGATTGCCTTCCCAGGTACCAAGGTTAAATTCCGCAGTTTCATCCGTATATAGTGTCATTCCGGGCAGAATAGGGTAACTTTGTCTATCGGTTTTGCCTAAAAGAGTCGCTCCTTTATCAATCCATATATGAACACCGCTTTTAAGAAACAATGGTCCCGATAAAAATGTTCCTTTTCCCAGGTATACCGTTCCATCCAATGGGCATGAACTTATTGCGGCCTGAATATATGCCGTGTCATCATTTTTTCCATCTCCGACTGCCCCGAATTCACTTACATCCAGCAAAACAGATTCATAAGATGTTTTTATGACTTTTCTTTCACATATCCCTTCATGATCAATGATTGAAATCTCATATTCCTTATCAGGTTCAAGTCCATCGATGCTAAATACGTTCCTGTTCTCTGCATGGTATTCAATATCATTAACCATAACTTTTACTGCTTCTGCAGGCATAAAACATTCAGTATTATCAAGTTCCACCGTAATATTTCTGGGCTCTGTATCAATAACTTCAAATTTCATTTAACACACCTCGTTGTTCCAGACTGAGAAGCTCTGTATATGCCATCAGGAGCGGGGCAGTTCCTTTCGCATCGTTTTCTACAACAGGCTCGCCAAAATAGTACGAAAGTGAACCATCCCTGTGATCTTTTCCACCAAGTCCTGCCACAAGGCATATTCCTCCAAGTCTTGGCAGACCATCCTCGTTTTTGGACAGATATTTTTCTGTTATTCCATAGAATATTTCTTCTGAAATATTGGCATATCTTTTTGGTAAATAAGATAACCTCACTCCTTTTGCCAAAGCATAAGAAATAAGGGCTGACCCTGAGGTCTCCAAATAATTGCCCGCAGCTCCCTTTTTGTCTATTACCTGGTAAAACATTTTTGATTCCGGATCAAGGTAATTGAGTAGACTGTCTGCCAGATTTTTTAACATATCCTGAAGCGTTCTGTATTCGTAATATGTCTGCTCTCCCATTGCTTCTGCAGTATCCACAAGAGCAGCCATAAACCACCCTGTCGCTCTTAGCCAGAAATTCGGGCTACATCCCGTATTTTTATCTGCCCAATACATCTGTCTTGACTCGTCATATCCGTGATAATACAGACCTGTCTTTTCATCTCGCATAAATCTTCTGACATTCTCAAACTGCCTGAAGGAATCAAGACATCCGTTCATCTTGCGATATCTTCTTTCATATTCCATATAAAAAGGCTGTGCCATATATAAGCCATCAAGCCATACCTGGTTTGGATAAATCTGCTTATGCCAAAAATTGCCTTCCTTCGTTCTTGGCATGGTATCAAGCTGACTTCTTACTGTATCCATAGCCTTTCTGTATTTTTCCCTGCCGGTCAGATCATATAGCGCGAACAAGTTGCAGGCAGGCCTTATATTATCCAGATTATATTCTCCTACCTCATAGGTATTTATTGTTCCATCCTCATTTACATAAAATGAGACAAAATCATCTGCAAAATCCAGGAACTTTCGCTCACCCGTTATTGAATATAGCCTTAGAAGCGCTGTGATCATGCACCCGTCTATATAATTCCATTTATTCTGTTTCCCGCTTCTGACCTTCTCAATATTCCACATAGGATGTTCCGCATCGGAATTTTCCATCAGATACAGTACATATTCTTTGAGAAGTTCTTTTGTTTCTGCTTTAGTCATATTTCCCAAACACCTCCGTCAGTATCTCATCATGGAAATAGCGTAATACTTGTCAGTTCTCAAATTGTTCACCCATATAATAAAAATATCCCTTGTTATTCAATAGTTCTTCATAGGTGCCTTTTTCTACAACCCTGCCATTTTTTATAACAATTATCTTGTCTGCTTTTCTGATGGTTGCCAGTTTATGCGCTACGATAAATGTAGTCCTTGAATCAGACATATTATCAAGTGCACCGGAAACCTCCCGTTCGGAAATTGCATCAAGAGCGGAAGTTGCCTCATCCAGAATGATGACTTTGGGATCACGTATAAGCGCTCTTGCAATTGATATTCTTTGTTTCTGGCCACCCGAGAGTCTGTCACCATGTTCTCCCACAAATGTATCCATGCCATTCGGAAGCTTTTTTATCACTTCCTGTAACCCTGATTCCTTTATGACCCGATCTAAAACCTCCTCGGATACATCAGTTGTTCCATAGAGGATATTGTCCCTGATAGATCCTGAAAACAGCGCTGTATTCTGTGGTACTACAGCCAGGAATCTCCTGTAGCTTCTAAGATTAATCTCATTTAACGGAATTCCATCCACATATATCATCCCATCCACCGGCATCATAAAGCCGATTATCAAATTGAGAATTGTGGATTTACCTCCTCCTGATTCTCCAACAAATGCTACTGTTTCTCCCCGGTGTACCTCGAAATCCAAATCGTTTATTACATTTTTTTCATCACCCGGATATGCATATCTGACGTGGCTAAACCTGTAATTGCCCTTTAAATCATCAATCGATATCTTTCCCTCGTTATCTTCAATATCCTCAACTGACAAGATCTCACCTACACTACTTACTGACTCAAGCCCTTTTGAAATGGTAGGCAACAGATTCAGCATGCTCGTCACCTGCCCGACTATAGTTGTAAAATAGCTTTGATAAAGAACAACGTCACCTGCAGGAATTTTGCCACTCAGAGCAAGAAAAGATGTGAATACCAGGCATATTACCTGAAACATCTGAAAAAAAGCCCAGCTCACCGCACCAAAATTGGTCTGAACCATATCAAGCTGATAGCCTTCTGCTGCTATCTGATACATTTGTTCATCCATTCTGCTTATTTCATCTTCTTCAAGTGCATGAGCTCTTGTTACAGGCACCAGTTCAATCATTTCTGATACCTTTGCAGATGTTGCCTCCACTTCTTTTCTAAAACGCTGGTTATGAACCTTTATCGGTTTTTTGAAAATATATACAAGTATCGCCGCCATAGGTACCATCAATAGGAAAAAGATGAATACAACCCTGCTTTTTGATACTGTTACTATAAGTGCCACCACCACATTGATGATGATATTCATGAAGTTAACAAAAATCTGATCTGATAGTGTCTCAATCGCCTCAACATCACGTATTATTTTTGACTGTATACGTCCTGACTGAATGTCCTTTTCTGACAGGATAGACATCGTCTGCACTTTGTGAACAAGTGCACTTCTAAGTCCGGCCTCAACTTTTCTGACTGCTGATGCCCTGAAATGCATATGTAGATAATTCATAGGGATGTTAAGTATCAGCAATATTGCAACAATCGATGCATTAAATATAATCAGTCTGCCTGCATCTTCTGCTCCCCTTGTTACATAATTGATGATATTTGCTGTAACTATAGGCATTATCCACACAGGTGAATGTTTTATAGTATAAAAAAATACTGATAAAACAAAGTTATGATAATATCCACTGTAAAAAGATATTAGAGCTACAAGCGGCTTGTCCTTATATTTTCTGTACCTTTCCTCAAATCTGTTTGAATCACTATCTTGTGTCAATTGCATCGCTGTTATCCTTCTTACTGATTTACAAATATAATTGGATTAGTGCATTTCTCACTTATACTCATCTGCCACACCCTCGTCCATCAGATTGGAATCGTGAACCATTTTAAGCTCCGCCAGTACTGTTTCATCAATGAGTGACGCATAGGGCTCGCCTGCCTTTATAATCTCACCTGCCAGAAGTTCCCCAAACTTCATAGCACCTTCATACCTTAAATGAGTATTATCTGTAGACAAACCATCCGGGAGCCAGAATACCTCTCCCGGTTTTACGTGCATAAAGTACTTTTTTGTAGGTTCATCTCCCGTTTTTTCAATAAATTCTCTGCTTACTTTATACAGATCTATTATTGGTACATTGTATTTTTCTGAAGCAATATAATATCCTTCAACATAAGGTTCATGATCTGATTTTCTAAGATGTACATGATCATCTTCAAAGCTTCTGCGCTCCAAAGGTGTTATAAAAAGCGGTATTGCACCTCTGTTTCTGGCTACATTCACGAATTTCCCCAGATTATCAACAAAAGATCCTTTCGGATCGGTATACCTGCTAAAATCAGTTTTTTTCTCGTCATTGTGTCCGAACTGAATGAAAAGGAAATCTCCTTCTTTTATCTCATCGTTTATTGTCGCAAGTCTTCCCTGGTCAATAAAACTTTTAGTGCTTCTGCCATTAATAGCATGATCATATATGACCACATCGGGGCGGGTATATCTGTCAAAAGCCTGAGCTATACCTGTTTGTGGATATTTATTTGCCTTATTGCAGGTATTTGTGGAATCTCCTGCCCAAAATATTATTCTCATTTCTCCTCCAGAGACATCCCTTAAGTAAGTCAGTAGTTTTTATATCCTGCCTGTCATCATCTTAAGATATAAGCCGAAGCTCATGTTTCGAAGCTTCGGCTCTATAAATATATTTCTTACTCTTTTACCGCTCCGATATTTACACCCTTTACAAAGTATTTTTGCAGGAACGGATAAAGTGCCATAAATGGAAGAATCGCACAAACAATCGCTGAATAATACAAAGTGTTCTGCGAAACATTATATGAAGTTGTTGGCGTATCTCCGTCCATGACCATAACTCTCAGAATATACTGGAAATTAACCTGATCACGATTCGTAATATAAATCTGAACTGTTGAGTAATCATTCCAAACTGTTACAGCAAACATAAGACCTATGGATGCAAGCGCAGCCTTTGAAAGAGGAAGCACTATTTTAAAGAAAATCCCCATTGGTGTGCATCCATCAATTTTTGCAGCCTCAAACAATGATCCCGGAATTCCTTCAAAGAAGTTTCTCATAAGCACCAGGTTGTAAACATTCATTCCATGCTTAACAACCAAAATCCACATGCTGTTAACCAGATGCAGTTTCTTCATAACCAGGTATTCAGGTATCATACCGCCTGAAAATATCATGGTAAACAAAAGAAAATATGCCAAAAGATTTCTTCCCGGAAGGTCATACTGTGCAAGCACATAACCTCCAAGGGTAGATAATATCAGTCCCAGAAGAGTTCCGAGAATAGTAGTTATTACTGAATTTACAAATGGTGTATACAACTTTGCAGTATGCAAAATAGTACGATATCCGTCCAGAGTGGGCTGATTGGGCCACAGCTGAAATTTATATACCCCAACCGCATTAAATGAGTCAGCAACAACCTTCCATATAGGTACGAGAACTATAAGTCCTATAAGTATAAAAACACCATAATTAATTACATCGAAGAGGCCCGTCTTTCTCTTACGACCAACCGCATATTCTTTAGCCTTTGCCATTGTATTCCTCCTCAGATGATTCCGCGTCCGCGGATTTTTTTACTTGCCCAGTTGCACAAAACTACCAGAAAACATCCTACAAGTGACTTAAACAAACCTACAGCAGTTGTATATCCATAATTGGGTATTGCTGTAAGGAAAGTCTTTCTGTAAATATATGTAGATATTACATCAGATGTTTCAAAAACACGGTTGTTATACATTACAAAAACTGATTCAAACAGATTCAGAACCTTTGCAAGATTAAGAATAAGAACAATTATTATTGTGTTTGCAAGTTCAGGTACTGTCACAAACCATATTTTCTGAAGTCTCGTTGCACCATCGATGTCAGCTGCTTCGTATATTTCCGGATTTATTCCTGCAAGAGTCGCCAGGAATATAACTGTTCCCCATCCTGTCTCTTTCCATATATTTACCAGATAATACACTATCGGCCACAGCTTCGTTTCATGCATAAAGTCTATGCTTTGGCTAATCCACCCCCAGCTTTTCAAAGTCTCATTAATAAATCCTGTCGATGAAGTGGAAAGGAAAAGCGTAAATACAGCAGCTGTAACTGTCCATGACATAAAATGAGGAAGATAAATAACTGTCTGTAAAACTTTTTTTGCAAACAGATTTGTCATCTCATTGATAAATACCGACACGATTACGGCTGTAAATGTTGTTATCAAAAGCTTTGTAATAGATAGTTTCAGTGTATTAGTAAAGGCTCTCCAGAATTCAACATCTGAAAACATTTTTGAAAAATGTTTTAAGCCAACGAATTCAATTTTCTTAAGTGTGTAATCATAAAACGAATAACGAATTCCAAGCATAGGCCAATAGTAAACTATCAGCACATAGATAAAAATCGGAAGGAACATAAGGTAAAATCCCCTATTATTCCATATTCTGGTTTTTAACGGTTTCTTATTTATAACCTGTCCTGTTGATGTAACCTTTTGTGTCTTGCCCATGAAAATACCTCATAAATAGTTTTTAACGAGTTGTAAACCTACTCATTAGTTGATATATGGGCATCCATGTGGGATGCCCATATAATTTTGAATATAAAAAATAGTAACCAATGGTAAAGCAATAATTATTCTGCTGCGTTAAGTTCCTCAAGGATGCTGCTTACTGTATCACCCCATTTACTCTGATACTCTGCAACAGCATCTGCTGCTGTCTTTTTGCCTGCAACAACTTCGTTAACAAGTGTTGTCTTATCTGTAACAAGATCTGCCTCGATTTCTGTAAGAGTCTCTGATGACGGAGCTGCAGGAGCGTCTACACAGTTCTCTGTAAAGAATGCATTTCCTTTCTCTACAAGAGGATCGGTATCAGCATATCCGTTTGTAAGAGGTGCAATAACAAGAACCGGATCAAGATGGTTCTTCTTCCATAAAGTGTTAGGGTCATTCGGTGACTGCTTAAGGTGGAACTCACCATCAGCATACTCATAGTCAGTCTTCTTCTCAGGATCATCCGGATTTGTTGTGAAAGACTCAGCCTCTGTTGACCAGTGAACACCTTCTGCACCATAAGTCCAAAGTGTCTGTACGGTATCTCCATCAAGCATGGTCTCGAGAAGTGCATCAAATATAGCTTGCTCACGTGAATTATCACCATCGCCATCATCTGTAATTACCCAAACAGGTGCTTCACGGTTAAGGTAGCCACCCCAGGTATCTTTAATTTCCTGGATAGGAGCAAGCTGCACAAGTTTATCATCTCCAAGATCAGTATCTACATCATTCTTATCAAGATTATCTGTAAGTGTTCTGAGCCATGTTCCTGCCCAATATGTGAACACACCTTCTGAAGTACTCTGATCATTTGAGAACCACTTTTCACGAGCTGTCTTTGTTGATGCTTCCTCTGTATCTGTATCAATTACGCCATCAGCATAACCCTGTGCAAGTCTCTCAAGCGCATCGATAGTAGCCTGTTCCTGGAATCCATCGACCCACTGGCCATCCTTTTCGTAGATAGCAGGATAAGCTCCCTGCCAGAACTCAGGTAAATAATTGGTATAAGGTGCTTCGTCAAGCTTTGCAAAGCCTGCGGCAATGACACCTGTTCTGCCATCCTTTGTAAATGCCTTTAGCATATTGTAATAATCATCAAATGTCTTAATGCTGTCAGCTGTTATTCCTGCTTCATCAAGCCATGACTGCTTAACATATGTCACACAACCATTGCCGTATGTAGGAGCAAATCCGTACTGCTCACCGTTTTCAAGCTTAAGATTCTCATTTACAAGCGGCAGTGTAATCCTTGACTGGAAATCAGCATTGTCATATGCATCTGCAAGGTTCCAAAGAATTCCTGTTGTCTGATACTGCTTAAGCATTGTAGCGGACATTATCATAGCATCAGGATACTGTCCATCACCGGGCTCACCTGTTGTAAGAAGTTGAGCAATATTATCCTTATATCCGGAATGCTCAGGCTGGTTGATGTGAAGCTTGATATCATGTCCAAGTTTCTCTGATACAGCCTTCTCCCACTGCTCTACAAATGCATCCTGTCCATTGTCAACATTTGCAGTAAGTGTTCCGTCTACTGTTATGTACAGATCTGTAAGTTCATAATCTGATGCTGTCTCATTAGATTCAGCAGTTTCTTCAGATGCAGTCTCCCCAGACTCATCACTTTTTGCTGAATCCGCAGCCTCTGTTGATTCTGCAGCATCACTTGTTGCTGTTTCTGCCCCCTGATTTGAGCTTCCACAAGCTGCCAGTGACACCACCATAGATGTCGAAAGCAGAATTGAAAGTAACTTTTTTTTCATTTTTGTCCTCCTATACCCTTCCTTCTTGAATCAGGTGTGTTTATCACCTGTTGCTATAACGTATTATATAAAAGCATTGTTGCAAAAAAAATTCATAACTTGTTTATAATATTGCATTTATTGCTGTTTATGAATCTTTTTGCAATTATTGCTATTATGGTATAGAATATCGGATATGAAAAAGAATTTAACCAGCCAGTATGACGACAGACAGTATATGGAATCGCTTGATTTCGAACTATATTATTATCACGACACTAAGCCAACGGTCCGAACCGGTCTTCATAGGCATAAATATTATGAATTTTATTTTTTCCTGGAGGGACATGCAGAAGCTCAGGTACAACAAGAGCACTATATGCTGAGCTACGGAGATATTCTGATTGTGCCGCCTTCTGTTACACATGGAATTTTCGTCCATGATTTTGACATACCCTACAGGCGTTTTGATTTATGGATCAGCAAATCAGCTTTTTCCGAAATGAAGCATCTGGGACAGGAATATGCATATGCCGTAAATATGGCGCTGACAGAATCAAGACATGTCATTCACACTGACAGAATTACTTTTAATTCTATCCTTTCAAAACTTTTTTACATAATTGAGGAAAATAAGAGTGCCCGTTTTGGAAGAGAATGTCAGCTAAAGCTCAGCGTTTGTGAACTTATACTTACTGTTAACAGACTTGCGTATGAACAATTTAACAACAAAAAAATAACTCAGGATGTTCTGTATCAGAATATATGCGAATATATCGAAAGAAATATAGACGAGGACTTATCTTTGGACAGCATTGCCAATCATTTCTTTTTGAGTAAGTTCTATATTTCACATGTTTTTAAAGACAACATTGGCATCTCACTACATAAATATGTTGCAAAAAAAAGGCTTCAGCTATGTCACGACGCAATTTTAAGCGGTGAATCAATGTCTGAATCCTGCAATAATTATGGCTTTGAGGATTATTCAAATTTTTATCGCGCATTTAAAAAGGAATATGGAATATCACCAAGGGAGTTGGCTAAAACCGCAAAATTAAATACATCGGAAGCTCAAAAAAAACAAAGAGGGCAGGTATAAGTAAAAATCCCTTTGCAATACGTACATGACAGTCGCTTTCCATCATCTTTTCCCGGAAGTTCTTAAGCAAATCGCCCCTCACACCTTTGTGCAGGGGCAATTTTTCAGCTCAAATAATTATCATATTTCGAAAAATTCGTTTAACTATATCATACTTGGAAGGCCCTTGGATCTGTATAAATAAGGCATTCCAGACAAAGCCTTGTCACCATTCTTAAGTATTGTTTCTACATTCTTATTTTCAGTCATTATGCTTCTCCTGTTATCTCTTTAGCAAGTTCCAGAATTTCAAAGGCATATTTTTCCTTGCCCTTTTTCAGAAGCTTCTTGTATAAAGTATAGTTAGTGATGCAGATTGCAGCACCTGCCAGTCCCAGCAGTACTCCGACGATCATGAAAACTGCTCCTGTTCCAAAGACGCCCAGCCCAAAGCACATTCCTGTGCCAAAAATCAGAGTTCCTATGATCCCCAGTGTCATTGCCGAAATGAAAGCCGGGAGCTTTGCTCTTTCATCAAGCTTTTTAAGCTGCCTTACCTTATTTGTTTCCTTTGGCATGTAATCCTTTGCAACACTTTCTGCATAAACCTTATCTAAATCGTTCATCGTATTCTTCTCCTTCTTTTCTCTTGAATGTCCTTTTTATGCGATCTTCCCTGTGCTTCCAAGAAATCCTGCTGCTCCTGTTACCAGATACATCTTATTTGTTTTGCTCATTTATCTTTTCCTTTCTCATTCTCAATTTGTTTTTTCGTTCTTTGCTTTGAGCTTGAAGTCATTATAGGAAAATGAGCCTGCAAAAAGAACAACACTTTTTGCAAAATGTGTTGATTTCAAGAGTACAGGTCCCGACACGTTTTGTAAAAAGTGTTGATTTGTAAATTCGATATAGTGTTTTTACTGCGTTATGGCTTGATGATACACTTCTGTATGACACTTATGATCTCATCTTTTGACTCGGTGCATCCACCTCGTACCCACTCAGTGACAACTCCGATAATGCCCTTAAGATAAAAGACCATGATAAGTGGCTGTTCTTTTTTAGGAACTCCAAACCTTGTAAGAATGGGGCCGAATATTGTTTTAAACCAGGTTTCATAGGTCTTTTCTGCGCCCATCATCTCGTTCTTTTCATACATCAGATAAAAGAGCTTGCGGTTCTCTTCCACAAAATCCAGATATGGCATCAGATACTTGGGTGTTACAAGAAATAGCTCATCCTCATTTTTTTCATCAACATCAAGTGCTCCAGGCCCCTCAGCACCAAAGCGCCCAAAGAAATCTTTATATACAGCTTCCACCGTTTCCTGCAGAAGATCATTTACATTATCATAGTGAAGATAAAAGGTGGATCTGTTAACGCCAGCGGTTTCACATATCTCCTTAACAGAAATAAGTTCAAAATCTTTACTGTCAAGAAGTGTCAGTAACGCTGTATGCATTTTTTCCGCAGACTTAAAATACTTGCTCTCATTCTTGTTCATAGCAAAGCACTCCTAACACCTGTAGACTCATATATTCCCGAATAAAGCTCGGGAATATATGACAAATAGGCCATTCCAGTGCGACTACGTCGCAGGGCCTATTTGCACTTGTATCATATTCTCACGAAATGCGCAGCGTAGTGCGCATTTCTGAAATTTCATTCGATAACTCATACTAAAATGATATCACAATTTACCTTACTTAATAAAAGCAGCTACAGATTTCTCCATAGCTGCTGTAATGTGCCGTATTAAATTCTTATGCATTCTTGAATCAGAGATTCAAGAATGCCGCAAATAGGCCATTAAAAGTCGACTTCGTCGAAGGGCCTATTTGCCTTTCGTATCATGTTCTCACGAAATCCGCAGCTAGTGCGGATTTCTATAATTTCATCTAAGAAGTCATGATCTCTTACTGCTGGAACAACCATTCCATAACTGCTATACAGTTATAGGCGTAATCAAATGAAGCCATATGGTATGTAGCTCCGCCTCCGGCGCCTCCACCATTTCCGCCCATCATTCCTTGAGGCTTCTCGCCGGTCATTTCCATTGCCGGCTTATCTTCACTTACATCTGAAGAAGCGTCTGTAGCAGCCTCGGGATTTGAAAGGCCTCCTTCTTCAGAAGAACTCATCTGCCCGCCGTTTCCTCTCTCGCCAAAGCTGCCATCTCCACCGCCCTTAGGTGAATTGCCTGTTCCTGCGTCAATCGTTCCTGTCTTCCAGGATATAAAATACGCTCCTGTAGCTTCTCCACTGAATAATTCTGAGGCAGCTGCTGAAAGCTCATCTGCTGACCATGTGCCATTCCACTGTGCATATGTGTAAGTGACACCATCTGCATCATATCTGGCCATAAGGTCCTGTGCTCCGGTCCATGCACTCGTATCATCTTCAGCTGCAAAATAAACGAAGGCCTGCCCCTCCAGATTTGAAAGAAGTTCCGTATCCCACTGACCATCAACAAACATACACGCAGCATATAAATCCGGGTATTCCGATGCAAGTATGAGTGTCGTCATGCATCCCATGGACTGACCTGTTCCATAGATTCTATCAGTATCTACTGCGTACTCATCTGACATGTGATCAATAAATCTCTTGGTGAGCTCAACATATTCTGTTGTACTATATCCATCATGGTCATCAAGAATTGTTTCAGGATATGTTGGTACAGCTACTATGGTCGGATATACTGACTGCCATTCTGATGTTGCCCATACAAGACCACCAAGCCCCTGTGTAAGTGAATACTCCGCATCAGTTCCTGCAGTTGTTGAATCACCTATAAACACAACCATTGGATATTCTGCATTTTCATCATATCCTTCAGGCAGATACAGATTATAAGTTATAGAAAGACCTGTCTCCTCATCAGTATAAGTGAGCTGGTCAAAAAGATCTGTATATGTCTCCACAAGACCCTCTTCATCTTCCGCAAGCGTGTCACTGACAAGTCCCAGCTCTAACGTAGAACCGGTATCTGTAGTTGTTTCAGTTTCTGCAGCAGAATCCGAAGCTTCTTCTTTTACCTCTTCAGATGAATCACTTGCTTCCTGGGTGCTTTCCGATGATACGGTCTGGGTACTATCTGCTTGCTGTGCCTGGCTTCCACAAGCAACTGCAGATACGGTTATCGCACATGTTGTCAAAATAGTTGCTAATCTCTTGAACATTATAAAATTCCTCCATATATCTGTTCCTGTTTATTATAAAAGTTTTGGAGTATTTTATATTGCGAGCTACCATTCGCAGTAAGCCTGTTTCCAGAATTTCTAAGAATTCTGTTCTTCAGTTTACATTCTCATGATATATCCGTTAACTAAATCCAACCTAAAGAGCCTCTAAACATATTCTGAAATCATTAGTTACTTATTTTCTCTTCCAGCTTCTTGCGCTGTCTTCTTTCATACATTGTACTTCCGGTATAACTCACATCCGTACTCAAAGCGATTCAATTATTACTGCTTTCAAAGTCTCCGATGACTCTAGTAATGCAGCCTTTTCCTGCTCGCTGAGTCTGATTGGCACAGATCCTTCAACGCCATCTCTTCCGACAATAGCCGGCATGCTGAGAGCGACGCCATCAATGCCATTCTCACCGTGCTGAATGCTGGATATAGGAAGAACTGACTTTTCATCACGTATGATAGCCTCACAGATACGCCTTACACTCATGGCAATTCCGTAATAAGTAGCACCTTTTTTCTCGATGATCTCATAAGCACTATTCTTGACAGTTTCAGCAATCTCTTTCATAGCTTTTTCATGCTCGAAATGTCCTCTCATCTCGCAAAAATCATGGATTGGAATTCCTGATACATTTGCACTACTCCATGCTGCTATCTCGCTGTCTCCGTGTTCACCTATGATAAATGCATGTACTGAACGGCTGTCTACACTCAGGTGCTCACCAAGAAGATATTTGAATCTGGCCGTATCAAGTACTGTTCCTGAGCCAAATACTCTGTTTTCAGGGAAGTCACTGAGTTTGGCTGCTGCGTATGTAAGAACATCAACAGGATTAGCCACTATCAGAAGAATTCCATCTTTGTTGTACTTTGCTATTTCCGGAATAATCGACTTAAAGATTCCCACGTTCTTTTTTACGAGATCGAGCCTTGTCTCGCCGGGCTTCTGTCCTGCCCCTGCCGTAACAACCACAACTGCAGCATCGCCTGCATCCTTGTAATCTCCGGCATATATCTGCATTGGCTTTGCAAAGGGAAGTCCATGGCTGATATCAAGAGCCTCACCCTCAGCCTTCTCCTTATTCACATCTATCAGCACCATTTCGGAAAAGAGCCCACTCTCCATCAGGGCAAAAGCTGATGCTGACCCAACAAATCCACAACCTACTACTGCTACTTTTCTCTCATTTAATGCTGACATAATATGCCTCCTTTTTTCTTGCTACATTCAGTATAAACTCACTTATATCAAAAGCCCATGAAATATATGCTTACTGGGAAATTTAATCAAGTATCTTACCATTTCTGGAGATTGTCACAACCTGCCAAGGAAGAAACTTTCCGCTATTCTTTATTGCATTCTCTGCGGCTCTCTGCAGCCCTCCGCAGCATGGAACCTCCATTCTTACTATGGTCACGCTGACAATATCGTTGTTTGAAATGATCTCCGTAAGCTTCTCAGTATAGTCGCCTTCGTCAAGTTTTGGGCATCCAATCATTGTAACCTTGCCCTTCATAAATTCCTCATGCATGTTAGCGTAGGCGTATGCTGTGCAGTCAGCTGCAATAAGGAGCTTGGCCCCATTATAAAAGTCTGCCTGCGTTGGAAGGAGCTTTATCTGGCATGGCCACTGCATCAGTCTTGATGGATGAGTGCTCATTCTTGATATCATGTCCTGTCCGGGATCAATGTCTTCCTGATTGCCACTCTTAAGTGTCATAAACCTTGAACCGGGGCATCCATGTCCTGCAGCGTGTTGTTCCATTTCTTTCATCATCTTGTTTTCGCACTGATGCATATCTTTTACCAATCCTTTCTTCTCCTGTGCTGCCTTTACAGCTGCTTCGTCATACGCAGGCGCTTCTCTTTCTTCAAAAGAGATTGCTCCCATTGGGCATCCCGGCAGACAGTCCCCAAATCCATCACAGAAGTTCTCTCTTACCAGTTTTGCCTTTCCATTCACAATATCAATGGCTCCTTCATGACATGCGTTTGCGCAGATACCGCAGCCGTTACACTTTTCTTCATCAATTTTTATTATCTTTCTTACCATCATTAAACCTCTCTGTTTGACCTTTGTTCTTGTTCTGATGGTGTCAGTATAATATACTGTTCATAACAAATATGTTGTTCAAACCACATTTTGGAGAAAAATTTATGAACCTTGAAGGTATAGAAAAGAGTAGATTGTTCAAGGGAATGACAGCTAAAGAACTGTCTTCATGCCTTGCTTCACTGGATGCCAGGGAAAAGAAATATCGAAAAGACGATCTGATTCTCCGCGCGGGAGAGCGAACTTCAAGCATAGGCATGGTACTCTCAGGCAGTGTTACTATTGAAAGCAATGACGTCTGGGGCAATTGCTCTGTCTTAAGCCATGTAGGCCAAAATCAGTTCTTCGCTGAAACCTATGCTCTACTTGGCGAAGTCCTTCTGATTGATGTCAGAGCAAATGAAGACTGCCGAATTCTCTTTTGCAATATAAGGAACCTTCTTGAAGACAGCAAAAAGAGCTCTCCCTGGAAGGAAAAGCTCCTAAAAAACATACTTATTATTTCATCTCAGAAAAACCTTGTCCTCTCTGGACGCAGTTTCCATACTTCTCCCAAGAGCTGCCGTGGACGCCTTTTGTCATATCTCAATGCCATCGCACTCCAGACAAGTTCAAGGGAATTTGACATTCCCTTCAACAGGCAACAGCTTGCCGATTACCTTAACCTCGAAAGGACCAACATGTCAAAAGAACTCTCGCACATGAAAGATGAGGGGCTTATCGAATATAGAAAAAGTCATTTCAAGCTTATTAAGGCGGATTAAATTGGATATTATCGATTGTGCTTCCATTTATGACTCATTAACCAATTTTCCAGTCATATGTTCAGGTGCAAACTCCAAGCATTGAACACGAGGCAATGCGTTCTTTAGCTCCTTTTCCAGATATTCTTCATCATCGGTAAATTTTCTGACCAAAGCTGTGCATATTTCTCGCGCCTTTTCTTCATCTTCTACAAGGGCGATCCTGCCAAAAGTGATAACGCTCTTTATATTAAGAGCCCAGTCACCTTCTTTACGAAATCCTTCATCATAAACACAGTAACTGGCCTTACCACAAGCTTTTATGGAGTCAATCTTATGACCCTCTTTGGCGCCGTGAAAATAGATTTTTCCATCATCTTCGCAGTACCAGTGATCTATCGGAAGTCCGTATGGGTACCCATCATCACCTATCAATGAAAGTACGCCCCTCTTAGTATTCTTCAGTATTTCTATACACTCTGAATCAGAAATCTGCTGATTAAATCTTCTCATCTTTCTAAACATGGTAAACCTCACTCTTTCGCTAAAATCTTTAGTCCAGTAATTCCAACTACAATCAGGATAACACATATTACCTGTGGAACTGTCAGCTTTTCATGAAATAGAACTATTCCCAGCAAGGTAGTTCCAACAATTCCCATTCCGGTCCACATAGCATAAGCCGTTCCAAGTGGCAGTTGTTTCAGCGCTATCGAAAGAAATACTGCACTGGCTATATATCCTATGCCGGTAATAATAGATGGTATCAGCAATGTAAAACCGTTCGACATCTTCATGGTTACAGCCCACGTAATCTCAAGAGCACCTGCAATAAGCAAATAAATCCACTTCATAGAAACCTCCGTATAATAAAATACGCCATTTCCTTACCTGCTAAGACCTAACGGTAAAGAAATGACGTTAATCCCACTACTCGGTAGCAATGAGCGTCTGTTTGTTTTGCTTTATCAACTATACTTGGTAACAAGCTATTTTGTCAATAATATTCAAAATGATCCAGATTTTCCTCGATTACTCTGGTGTACGCCTCGATAATTCCTGCTATGCCAACCCTGTCATCTGCTCCCAGGACAGTCGTATGATCGCTTGTGATTGTTCCGCCGTCATTTAATATGATCTTCTTATTGTTCCCCGGAGATACGGTGTCCATATGTGCACAGAACAGAATAGGCTCAGAGTCTGCATACTTTCCCCGCCCCTCTGCAAAGCCATACAGATTCCCACAGTTACCACCGATCTTACCGGCAATATCATCCTCGATAAGCTTTATTCCCAGCTTTTGGAACTCTGCTATAAGATAATCAGCGACAAGCCTCTCATTAAAGGATTCACCGTCTACCAGCGCAAGCTCTGTAAATCTGTCTACTACTCTCTTGTCATTTTCTCTCATAGAAAATTGCTCCTGCTTCTTCACAGTCATCTATCAAAATAATAGCCAATGATTGGACGGTCTAAAACACCATGTTTTTTAGTCATATCCGTTTTTTCCTTTCATACCTCTTCATAATCCTTACTTTTCCCTATTCACAGCCTGTAAAAACGCTGTGCTCACAACCAGGTAAATAATGTAAGTGATCAGTGTTCCAAAGCATACATCAGAAAGAAAATGGTTTGTCATATGAATTCTGTTATAGCCGTAAAGCACAACAAAGCATGCTGCAATCACAAAACAGACAATATTCTTTTTCTCTGAACGTTTTTTAAGAACATCCGAGAGCATTGGCAGCGAAAACATCATGCTTGCTATTGTCATATTTCCGCTGGGCCAGCTCTTATAACTGTCATTT